>CACXDY010000124.1 GCA_902766505.1 uncultured Prevotellaceae bacterium | reverse complement strand
GACTCCCCACTCTTCGACAAGTCGAAGATGGCCACCTTCGAGCGGTATTTCCTGAAGGAGAAATCCACCCACCATGAGGAGAAAGGCTATTATTTCAAGTTGCGCGACAATGCTGAGATCTGTGACTACATCATGGATGAATTTGGTGTGAAAGGTTCCAACCGCCACATTATCAACGGTCACGTTCCCGTGCATGTAAAGACGGGCGAGAATCCCATCAAGGCAGATGGCAAGCTCATGGTTATTGATGGAGGTTTCTCGGAGGCATACCACAAGGAAACCGGTATCGCCGGCTATACACTGGTGTATCACAGCCGCGGGTTCGAACTGGTGCAGCATGAACCATTTTCGTCGGCACGTGACGCCATCATCCGCGGCACCGACATTTTGGGCACAACCCAGATAGTGGAAATGTCAGCCCACCGCATGCGTGTGGCCGACACGGACAAGGGCGAGGATATCAGCCGGCAGATATCCGATTTGGAGAAATTGCTCTACGCCTACCGTCATGGCATCATCACGGAACGCGACCGCAAGCGGTAATTTTTTAGGAATGTAATCATTATCATTCCTTTTACACGAATAACGCCAGGCAAATGTTTGCCTGGCGTCATTCGTAAGTAGTTATATCCGATTAATCGAGATTCAAACTCTTCTTGATATCCTCGATTTTCTCCATGGCATTCTTACTGCAGCGCTCGTAGCAATCATTGCACTTCATGGTATCCTTCACCTCGATATAGAACTTAATCTTCGGCTCGGTACCAGACGGACGCACACTGATCTTGGTGTCGTCGTCGCAGAACCACTGCAGCACATTGCTCGTAGCAGGCATATCAAGAGGCTTCTTGGTGCCATCGGCATTCGTCTGTTCGAGCGTTTGATAGTCTTTCCATGTGACCACCTTGCTTCCACCGAGTTCTGTAGGCGGATTGTTGCGGAAGTCGGTCATCATCTGCTTGATGGCATCAGCACCGCTCTTACCGGGTTTCACGACATTGACGGTAAACTCTTTGGAGAATCCATATTCCAGATAGATTTTCATCAAGAGGTCATAGAGGGTCATGCCATTATCCTTAGCCCAAGCTGCAATCTCGCAGATCAAACAGATAGATGCTGGAGAATCCTTGTCGCGCACCTTATCGAATGGCAGGAATCCGAAGCTTTCCTCGCCACCGCCGATATATTTCTTCACACCCTCGGCCTGCCTGATCTCATTGGCAATCCATTTGAAGCCAGTGTAGCAGTCACGCATCTCAACGCCATTCTTGTCGGCAATCTTCTTGATGACTTCGGTAGTAACAATTGTCTTGACGATGAACTCGTTGCCCTTGAGCTGTCCGAGTTTTTTCTTGTTGGCAATGATATACCACGAGAACATCATGCAAGTCTGGTTACCATTGAGGATTTCCCATTCACCTTTCGGGTTACGGCAAACAATAGCCAGACGGTCGGCATCCGGGTCGGAAGCGATGACCAAGTCAGCATTCAGTTTCGTTCCGAGTTTCATACCCAGTGTCATGGCCTCGGGGTTCTCTGGGTTGGGCGAGACCACTGTGGGGAAGTTACCATCGATAACCATCTGCTCGGGCACGACATGGATATTCTGGAAGCCCCATGAGCGTAGTGCCTCAGGAATAATGACACGTCCTGTTCCATGCATAGGTGAATAGACGATGTTGAGGTCCTTGTTTCTCAGGATGACATCTTGGTCCACCATAGCCTCCTTGACAGCCTGCAGGTAATCCCAGTCCATCTCTCCACCAATAATTTCGATGAGGTCTTTGTTACCCTCGAACTTGACATCCTCGATGGTCACCTTATTGACCTCGTTGATGATTCCCACATCATGTGGAGCCAACACCTGAGCTCCATCATCCCAATAGGCTTTGTATCCATTGTATTCACGCGGGTTATGCGAAGCAGTGACATTGACACCAGCCTGGCATCCCAGTTGCCTAATGGCGAATGAAATTTCAGGAGTAGGTCTCAAGCTCTCAAACAAATAGACTTTGATGCCATTAGCAGAGAAGATGTCAGCGACAGTTTCAGCAAACATCCGTCCGTTGTTTCTGCAATCATGTCCAACGACAACACTGAGGTCATCTTTTCCTGGGAACGCCTTAATGATATAGTTGGCAAAACCTTGAGTGGCCATGCCGACGATATACTTGTTCATACGATTGGTACCAGCGCCCATGATTCCGCGAAGTCCACCAGTACCGAATTCCAGTTCACGATAGAAGCTCTCTATGAGTTCGGTTTTATCCTCATTGTCCAGCATGGCCTGCACGGCCTTTCTTGTCTCCTCGTCGAAGGCAGGCGACAACCACAATTTGGCTTTAGCCTCACACTCTTTAATTAATTGCGTGTTATTTTCCATATTTTTAGAATTTAATAAAAAAGATTTCAGTTATTAGACATAATCAATGCAAAGATAACAAAATAAATACGTGAAATCAACAAAAAAGCGAAATAATTTTGTCAAGTTTTTGAAAAGTGCGAAATTTGCAAACAATCCCCATAAAAAAGTAATCGCATGAAAACCGTTTTGTTGACAGTCGGTAAAACCACCAGCAAACACATAGCCGCTTGCATATCAGACTATGTCGAGCGGATAGGTCACTATATGCCTTTCGTATTGCAGACCATCCCCGATTTGAAAAACACGAAAAACATGAGTTTTGCAGAGCAGAAAGAACTCGAAGGAGAGATGATACTCAAGCAAATAGACAGCGGTGATGTTTTGGTGCTTCTCGATGAAGGAGGCGAAGAGCGCCGCAGCGTGGATTTTGCCAAATGGCTGGAACGGAAAACCCTCCATGTGCGCCGGTTGGTATTTGTGATTGGCGGTCCCTATGGTTTTTCCGCGAAGGTATATGCCCGTTGCAACGAGAAAGTCTCTCTCTCGCGTATGACCTTTTCGCACCAAATGGTCCGTCTTATTTTCGTGGAGCAGCTATACCGCGCCTGCACCATCAACAAAGGAGAGCCTTATCACCACGAATAAGACCGTCGAATCCACACATTTCCACCAATTCCTGATAGATGCGTTGAACAGGCAATCCCATGACATTGAAGTAGCTGCCATTCAATGCTGTCACCCCGACATAACCTAGCCATTCCTGTATGCCATAGGCACCCGCCTTGTCATAAGGCTGGTATTTATCTACATAATATGTTATCTCCTCGTCTGTAAGTTGCTTGAATGAGACTTCAGACACCACTGACAGCGTGCGCTGCTGCTTTATTGTGGTAAGACAAACCCCAGTGATGACCCGATGTGTTTGATTGCTCAAGGCCTTCAGCATATCAATGGCTTCCTGCCTGCTTTTGGGTTTTCCAAGCACCAAATTTCCCAAGACCACCACGGTGTCGGCCGTGATGACCAGTTGGTCGTCGTGAATCACTTTCTCGTAAGCCTTAGCCTTAGCTTTGGCAATATGAACAGGCACTTGCTCAACGGGCAAATCATGAGGATAGGACTCATCAATATCATCCGATACCATCACTTTGAAATTAATATCAAGTCCAGCGAGCAGTTGCCTTCTCCTGGGAGAATTACTGGCTAAAATGATTTCCATAAACTAAAAAATATCAGTTAAACCTTACCATCCAAACGCCTTAGGGTCACTCAACCATTTGCCCTGCGCTCTCAACACCTGTTCGATGAGGTCTCTCGCGCATCCGTCTCCCCCATCTCTATGACTTACATACCGGGCAATCCCGCGGATGTCGCTCACAGCGTCATGAGGACAACAAGCGCACGGGCAGCGGCTCATGATTTCATAGTCAGGAATGTCGTCACCCATATAGATGACTTCGTCATCATGGAGTTGGTATTTTTGAAGAAACTCATCATAGACTTTCAACTTGAAGGCACAACCAAGGTAGATATCCTTCACCCCCAAATATTCGTACCTCAGACGGATATTTGGAGTATGTCCCCCTGTGATAATAGCAATACGCAACCCCGTTTTGACGGCGAGTTGTATGGCATACCCATCTTGGATATTGATAGTGCGCAAGGGTTCCCCTTGGGAATCCATGTAGATAGTTTGCCTACTGAGCACCCCATCCACATCAAAGACGATGGCTTTGATTTTAGTTAAGTCGTAATTAATCATTGTTCAAAATTTGTCAGGATGCACATTTTCCCATTTCAATGACTCTTCATCATGAGGCTCTTTTTCCTGTGCCTTATTTCCCAATGCTATCACACACAACACCTCCATAGACTCAGGAATGTCCAAGATTCCTCTCACCACATCGGCAGCCTTGGTGCCATCAGAAAGATATCTCCCCCTGATTTGCACCCAACAAGAAGCCAAGCCCAGGTCCTCGGCTTGCAACTGTATGGCGAAAGCAGCGATGGCGCCATCTTCGACCCAGCAATCATTCATGGTGCTGTCTCCAAGAACGACAATTGCCAAAGCCGCATCTGCGAGAAAAGCAGACCCTTGTTCTTTGGCATCAGCCAGTTTTTGCAGGTCTTCTTTCTGTTCAACCATCACAAAATGCCATGAACGGAGATTTCTCGATGTAGGTGACATCAGGGCAGCCCGGAGCAGTTGCGTCACTTTGGAGGAATCGATTTCCCCCTCTCCAAAGATGCGCGAGCTTCTGCGACTTGCGATTAATTGAAGAAAAGACATATCAGTATAAAAAATGAGAGAACCATCAGGTGGCTCTCTCTATTCCATTAAAATAATGAGATCACTTGTCCCAAACATTTTTGGTTTGTGGAATGGCTGAGCCTTCCTCAAAAACATTCCCGTTGTCGAGCTGTTCTCCACCAGAAGGAATGCTGTGAAGCTCCATATCCTGCATGACATAAACTCCTTTTGTAAGGACAGCGATTGAAGGTACCTGATATTTTTTCATACTTTAATATATTTAATTTTTGATTCTGTTTTAATATTATGAAGCCCCAACCCTGAATCACATACTATAGAAATGTTATTCATTTTTCATGGCTGTGCATTATTTTTGACAAAGATATAAAAAAATAATTCAGAATCAAATATTTTTTAATTATTTTAACTATTGTTTTTCCATCAAAAAATAACCATGCCCTCATATAGAATCATTAGTGCAGTCATCAATATTTTCAGTTGTTTTTGGTTGTTCATCGGTCAAATGTCTATCACCTGTTCCTTTGGCATTTGGATTAGTTAATAATATTGTATAAAAATCCAAATTTGCCGTAATACTATTTTCCTAAAATCCGCAACCTTGCATTTTGGCTGCGGATTGCCGTCAAAAGTTATTTTTGGCCTCTCTTGTGCTATGATATGCGGACAAGG
>CACXDY010000123.1 GCA_902766505.1 uncultured Prevotellaceae bacterium | reverse complement strand
TTCTATTTTCGAGTAGATTTCCCACTCCGCATCCCAGTATTTGGCAACGGCCATGCCGATATACATCATCCATCCGAGGCTGGCGGAAGGGAAGTCGTTGAACTCCCTGATGCCGTCAGGGATGTAGGCTTTGGCTATCTCTTCCCATTTCTCCTCCACATCAGGACATTCGGGCAACCGTTCATCCACTTCCTTCATGCTGAAAAGGAACTGATGCAGGTCATTATGCAGTTGGTTTTCGAATTGTTCCATTTTTTATAGAATATGTGAAAGGACAATTTTCTGAATGACATGGATTCAGCAACATGATACTCATTCTTGTCCTACCTATGACGACTACTCCTCGGCGACGGACCGGTCTTCATCGGGACGGGCCTCCTCTGCCTGGATGAGCTGGATGTTAAGCTGCTCGAGGAAGTTGGGCTTAACATCGTCGTTGGAGGATATCGGATGATACCAAGAACACTTGGAGAAATAGTCCTGCAAATCCTTCGACTGGAAACGATAGCCGTTCTGGGCGAGGATGGAATTGCGCATGACGCGCAGCGTGGATTTCTTCAGCCTGCGGAACTGACCGTCGTTGAGCAGGAAACTGCTGGCAAAATTGAAGCGGGGAAAATCTTTTCTGGCCCATTTCAGTACCTCTTTGCGCCCCTTGCGGTGGAACATCCCGTATTCGTCTTCTTCTACCTCGTAAAGCGTGATGCCGTCGAGGGTCAGGGCTGCTTCCCACTTTCCCTTGAAGCGGTTGTTGCCCGTTACGTTGATGACGCGTGTGATACAGTCGTTGAAGAGCATGTGCTCATAAGGAGCCTTCTCGCCTGACACCGTCACAGAATTCCATTCGAGGACGACAGGTTCGCCGTTGGATGCAGTATAGCGGCCCTGCAACTGTGCGCCCCACTTGCTCTTCGCTTCTACTACTGCGCTGACAATCTCCTTCCCGTCAAGTACATCCTGCAACAGACCTTTCTGGTCATAGAGGCATAGCAGTTTGTAACCGTCTTCATCGATAAGCTTCGCCCTGGGCGTATCGCTGAAAGGATTGAAGCCGTCGGCATTGGGTTCTTCCCCCAGTACATATTCATTCTTCTTGCTGCTGGGCGTGAGGCGGAACGCCAGTTCCTCACCTTCCGCCGTCGCGGTGAAAGTTATCGTCTTGTTGGCATTGACCTTGGCCGTATAGCTGAGGCTTTCGGTACTCCATCCAGAGCCGTCGGTAATGCCCGGATTGCTGCTGATAAGATGGCCCTTCCCCGGCTCCATCGAGTCAATCTTCCAGTCTTTTCCTACTTTGACGAGCGTTAACCGGATTGGATACTCATACACGTCTTTGTTGAAATTCGAATGACAGAGTACTTGATATGTATTCGCCTTGACCTTCTCTACCAGGATTTCCTTAAAATCACCTAAATCCCATCCGCCTTCCTGATAGAACAGCCATGTGGCCAAGCCATCTCCGGAGTCATCGTCATATAAATAATTGTCGTGGAGAAATTTCAACGCCTTTTTCGTTAGGTGTTTCTTCACGAATCCTCCATCAAAAAAGCATTCGGCGCCATCCTGATAGAAATTTTCCAAAAACGTCTTGCCATCATCTGCCATCGGGGCAGCCTGTGCCTGCAGGATGAAGGCCATGAGTGTAAAAACGAAGCAAACTATTTTTTTCATATCCAGTTTTTTTCTTAGATACAAAGTAATGAAATATAAATGAGATATGCAAACTATTTGCCGGAAAATATCCACAGAAACAAGATGGCTTACTTCCCCACGATGTCTTTCAGCGCTGACCCGAAGATGATGTATTGGGTGTTGCCGGCGATGGTTCCTTCGTTTTGTCCCCAAAGGAATGGCCAGTCGTCAAAATTCTCAAAATGGTCGGGTTGGCGGAAAAGCAGACCCGGGGCTACATTGCCGGGGATGAACGAGAAGTCTGCACGGTTGTTGCCATAGAAGACCGCTTTGGGGCGGGCTGCTCCGACAACTGCTACGAATGAGTAGTTGTGGTAGGGGTGGCAGCCATACAGCCAGTTGGCTGTGCGGAAGACGTCGTCCCTATTGATGATGTCGGGGAAATAGCGGTAGGCAAAGCAGACGGTAGTGCCGAAACTGAGCGTGGCATTGCCGCCGGCCCAGTTGCCAAGTCCGATAGGCACACCATAGGGGTTGTCTGTACTCAGACTGTCGATATAGGCGGCGTATTTCTGCACATAGGGACGCAGTTTCTGTTTGTATGCATCATCCATGTAGGGGACGGCATCAAGTGCTGTCTGGATGGTGCCGAGTAAACGGCGGTCGAGTGATTCCCAAATCTGTTTGTTGAATGCGTTGAGGTATTGCTTGTCACGTGTGGCACCATACAGTTGCAGTTGGGTGGCCAGTCCGTCGCCACTCCTGTTCCTGTTCCATCTGCTGGATGTGTTGTCATTTTTGCGGTTCTTCATTATCTCGTTGGCCTCTTCTGTCAGACGCTTCGACTGGGTGAGTGCCCGCTGGGCGAGGGCATCATTGTAACCTGTGAGGGCACGGCTGGCTGCTGCCAACATGGTGGCGGCCTGAAGGTCGAGTGAGGGATTGCGGGTGGTGAAAGCCCACATGTCGTCGGGCGTACCGCTGCGTTTGCCGTCGGCGGATACCTCATAGGGCTTCAGACTGGGGTCATAGTGCTTACCGTCTGTGATGCTGGCAGCATCTCCAAGATGATGATAGTTGTCGAGGACGGAGTTGGACAGGGTGGACGACATGTGTCCAATCTGTTCTGCCTGAGCGACGATATTGAGCGTGCCATGCTCGATGAACTGCAGGATGTCGGGGATGCCGTCGGGACGATGCAGGTCCACATAGCGTTGCTCCTGACTCACGAAAGCCTCGTCACGCTGTGGGTGGAACAAGTCCCACGTGCGGATGAAATTCATCACGACGTTGATGTTCGACCCGGTCTCGATGTCGAAGTCGCCGGCATCGAAATAGCCACCGATGTTCAGACCGGGAATCAACTCATAGGGTTTGTATTTGGTGTCTGTGGTGGCTCCCTGGTGATGAAGGTCGAAATGGTCGCTGGGCGGGGCCTGGAGATAGCCTTCTTTGAAAGGCTCGCCATGCCAGGTGCGGTAGCCTTCGTTCACATACATGTGATTCATGTGGATGGGAACCCACACATCGGTGGTGGCATCTGTGATTTTGTCATATACATGTTCATCGATGATAAAATCATTGGTCCGGCAGTCACCATACTTGATGTAATAAACGCCTGGCTGGGTCACTTCCGTGAAGTCAAACTTCACGTAGTTGTATTTGAAATAGGGACCCCACGATTTGATGGCTCCACGGAAAGCCTCCTCTTCCGTTCCGTCGTTCTTGATGCGCATCAGCGTGGCGGATACCTTGGGGGTGTCCTTCTTGTCAAGTTCGATGACGGCCACCTTGGGTTGATTGGGGATGTAGCCGATTTGTGAAAAGCCGATGTTGGGCTGACGTATCCAGCCTGGGATGGCATGGGGCTCCACCGTCCACGACACTACCTTGCCGGTCTTTCCTTTGGGCAACACGCTGCGGAGCACATACCAACCGTTTTGTGCCAGCATGCGGCCGTCGTAGAGTTTGAGTTCGGAGTCATCGCTGTGAATGCTGATCATCCGCTCGGGGTCGTCGGTGGCCAACGTGATGGTGTGGCCGCTGTCTATGGGCAGGGGGTCGACGAAACGGTTGGTGCCACGGTCATCATAGGTCTTGAAACCTTTGAACTGACGGGGCTTCTGACTGTTGGGACGGGTGATGGTCTGGCTGGTGGCATAACGGGGAAGCCGACCCAGACGGCCGTCTGTCGTGAAGGTCTTCAACCAATATTGTGAGGGAAGAAACTCCAGGTTGAAACCAGCCTCTCCTGCCAAGGCGTCGGGAACGGGTTTGTCCAACCACACGGCTATCTCTACGGCTTTTCCCTTGGCGGTCACGACAACCCTGCTGTCAAAGTTGTAGTCGTCGTAGCGCATACCTACTTCTATGCTGCCTTTGTCGCGGTCCACTTTCCTGCTCGTTGTCTTGGGCACGAGGTCCCACTGCTCAGGGGTGTTGTTAAGCCTGACGGCTCCTCCCTGAATGGTTCTCACACCATGATGGATAATCTCAATGCCCGAGTTTTTCTCGTCATTGAAACCTCCGTTGAAATTGTTGCTGAACACCAGCACATTGACTCCTTGGCGCTCGAAATAGTCGCGCTCGTTAAGTTGGAAATCCTGTGCATAGATGCCTGTTGAAGCCGAAAGGCACAGAGCACACGACAGAATTGCCGTTCTGATAGTTGATAAATCCATGATTCAAATATATATGTAGTACTTTTTCCCTTCTGAAAGATAGGTGGAGAAATAATCCCTTGGAATTACAATTTTTAAAATATTTGACGATAAAAACTTCGAAAAGTAAAAAATCATGTTAATTTTTTATAAAATCTTAACAAATTGAAATTTGTAATAATGGATGAAAACCGGACGATATCGGATTTTGTTAATTTTTCTGCAGTTTCTCAGAGTTTTATAGACAAATAGTTTTTGATATCCGAACTTTTATGTAATTTTACAACCTAAATTTATCAAATACCAATCACCATGAAAAAGTTTTTTTCCTGCCTGTTGATGTGCTTGCCTTTTTTGTCTCTCGCAGCACAAGATTTCAAACTGCTCCCTGAGGGCTATTTCAATAACCATGGGGTGGACGTGATGGCTTTCAGCGACTTCTATCCCGAAGGACATCAGGGGGGTGTCTGCGTCATCATGAACGGACAGCGCATCGCCACCAATGGTGACATCAGGCTGGAGGCTACTCCCGGACAGTGGCAACCGGTTCCAAAACAACTGGACCGAAAGGTGGAGGGCAATGCTATTGTCACAAATCTCGCTTATCCTGATTCCTCCCGACATCTGACTGGATTCAACCCGATGGTTTATCCCGACTATCGGTTCAACTATACCGTGAGGGTGGAAAGCCAGGGAAAGGGGATTGTCGTGACGGTAGACCTCGATAAACCTGTTCCTGATTTCCTTGCAGGGAAAGTGGGATTCAACCTGGAGTTCTTCCCAGGACGGCTCTTCGGAAAACCATGGCTGATGGACCAACAGCCGGGCATCTATCCACAACAACCCAACTCACCCCTGATGAATACGACGGCCAACATTCTCCGCACGGGGGATTTCTTTGCAGGAAAAGGGGATAAGGCGGATATCAAGCATCTGATGGCTCAAGGGTACAGTCCTCTGGTCGCCGACGACGTGATCGCGGCTCCCTATGCCACAGGTAAGGTCTTCATTTCCCAACCTGATGACCCTTACAGCAAACTGACCATCGAGTCGAAAACAGGGGATTTGAAACTCTATGACGGCAGGATGAATCACAACAACGGATGGTTCGTACTGCGTAGTGAGATACAGCCGGGAGCCACGAAGAATGCTGTGGTGTGGACCATCACACCTAATGTGGTGAGTGATTGGACATACCAACCCGTGGTGCAGACTTCCCAGATCGGTTATCACCCGCAACAACAGAAAAAAGCCATTATTGAAACCGACAAGCGGGATGGAAAAATCCAAACGGCGAAATTGATTCGTGTGGATGCGGATGGCGAGCATGTGGCTAAGGTGATACAACCTGAGGCTTGGGGCAATTTCCTCCGCTACAACTACCTGACGGCGGATTTCTCTGATATCCAACAACAGGGGCTCTACAAACTGACTTATGGTGACTCGCAGTCGTCGGTGTTCCGCATCGATGAAAAGGTGTATGACCGTGGTGTGTGGCAACCGGTCATCGAGTATTTCCTGCCGGTGCAGATGTGTCACATGAGGGTGAATGAGAAATACCGTGTGTGGCATGATGCCTGCCATATGGATGACGCAAGAATGGCAACACCGGGCAATCACATCGATGGATATGTGCAGAAGGAAGGCTTGTCGAAATATGCGGCCGGCGATAAAGTGCCGGGTGTCAACATCGGTGGTTGGCATGATGCCGGCGATTTCGACCTTCGCGTGGAGTCACAGGCTGGCGAAGCCTATATCCTTGCTCTCGCCTATGAGGCTTTCCATCCGGATATTGACGTGACGGCCATCGACCAAAATAAACATCTGGTGGAAATCCATGAGGCCGACGGCAAGAACGATATCCTACAGCAGATTGAGAACGGGGCTTTGACCGTGGTTCGTTCATACCAGGCACTGGGACGCTTGTACCGGGGCATTATCTGCAACAATCTGAGGCAATATGCGATGCTGGGTGATGCTGCGGCAATGACCGACGGCGTGATCGGCAACGACGACGACCGGTGGATTTTTACGGAGGATAATCCCATGCGGGAGTTCTCTACTGCCGCTCAACTGGCGGGTGCCGCCAGGGCATTGAGGGGCTTCAATGACCAACTGAGCAGGGAATGTCTTGAAATTGCAGAGAAGATATACAACAACACGCAACTCGATGAGAGATTTCAGATGCTGAAACTGCAGTCGGCTGTCGAACTTTATCTCACTACCGGCCAGAAGAGTTATCTTGACTTTGTACTCGACAACCAGGAGATGGTCATCAGAGGGGTCAGCCGTAATGGATGGGTGCTGGCGCGTTTGATGAACAACTTGGCTTCGTCGAAAGACAAGCGGGTGAAGAAATTTGCTGCTGCTTTCAGAAAGGCACTCGGTGAGTACAAAAAGACGCTTGACCAACAGTCGGCACAGACGCCCTATGGCGTGCCCTATCAACCCAGCATCTGGGGAGCAGGATGGGACATCCAGCGGTTTGGATTCGAATACTATTTCTTGGCCAATGCCTATCCTGAAATCTTCCCAAAGGAGACGGTCTATAATGCGCTGAATTTCATCCTCGGATGCCATCCCGGAATCAATACGGCTTCCTTCGCCTCTGGAGTGGGGGCAAAATCTGCCACCGTGGCCTATGGACTCAACCGGGCCGACTGGTCATATATCCCTGGAGGTGTGGTGTCGGGTACGGCGCTCATCCGTCCTGATTTCCCGGAACTCTTGGAATTCCCCTTCCTGTGGCAACAGGTGGAGTATGTGCTGGGTGGCGGTTCCTCTCATTATATGTTCTTGGTTTTGGCTGCTCAACAGTTCCTGCAGCAAAAACCTTGAGTCATGGTAACACGCCTTCAATCTGAAGAAGGCCTATCTTCTTGTCGATGCCGCCGCCATAACCTGTGAGCGACCCGTTGGCACCGATGACCCGGTGACAGGGCACAATGATGGAGACGGGGTTATGGCCGACGGCTCCCCCGACAGCCTGGGCCGACATGACGGTCAGCCCGCGTTCCCGGGCAATCTGTCGGGCTATCTCACCGTACGATACGGTGCGGCCGTAGGGAATGGCGAGCAACAACTCCCATACCCGCTGACGGAAATCACTGCCGCGCAACAGCAGGGTAGGGGTGAACGTGGGTATCTTTCCTGAAAAATAGAGGTCGAGCCAATGGCGCGTCTCGTCAAAGATGGGCAGGTCGTGACGTTCTTGTTGCCCGATGTCAAGGGTAAGGGTGGAATGCTCCACTTTGTCAAACCATAGACCGGTGAGTGAAGTGCCGTCACTGGTCATGGTCATGTTTCCGAGGGGACTCTGGTAATGTGCGGTGAAATCCATCTGGTTTTATAATTCTTTTTCCATTCTATAACAGGTGAAGGTCTCCCCGACAATTTTCCGTGAGAGGTCGGCCACATAGCCCATGGTCTCATAGAAATGGATTTTGTTCTCACGGCTTTCCAAAACGGCGGTTTGGAAACCTAATTCCTTTGCCCATTTCTCCGCTTCACGGACCGTGAGCGTTCCCAACCCTTGATGACGGTATTCAGGCAGTACCACTATCCGCCCCAGCATCAACCGACGGTCGTCTATGGCATACAGCCGGCAGGTGGCCACCGGCAGATAGTCGTCGACGATGACAATATATTTGGTATCAGGGGTGTCATGCTCGTCAAACTCCACATCAAGTGGAATCTGATGCTTCCGCGCCATCGCTTGTATGCGGACATAATAGGCTCCTGCCTGCTCTGCGGTTCGTGTCGCTCTGATAATTTCCATCTTTATCTTGGTTTTCGGATTCAAAAAGACTAAACAAGTGTCATAACAGCATGCCGTCCATCAGATAGGCGATGGCACAGCAAATGATGGCGACAGGAAACAAACCCGCCCCGCGCCAGGCGGCAACTATTCCAACAAGGAGGGCTACTATTCCTGATATAGGTGACATGGTGGTTTCTATGATGGCGGGAAAGGTCATCACTGCTAATGTCACGTATGGCACATAATAGAGAAAACTGCGGAGGTAAACGTTCTGTATCCTGCCTTTGATCAGGGTCATCGGGAGGATGCGGATAAGGTTGGTGGTGATAATCGCCAACAGGATGCAGATGATGATTTCACGATTCTCCATGGTCTTCTTCCTTGATAGGTTTGAGATAAGCCGCGGCCATGGAGATGCACACCGTCAGCACGATGGTACGTGTTCCCGAACTCCATCCGCTGACGATGGGGGCAACGGCACACAGACCGCTCAGTGCAAAACTGGCTACTACGGCATACAACACGTTGTGGTCGGCGCGCGACGGAGGCATGATGATGGCTATGAACATGCCATACAGGGCAACACTCAACGCCGACACAATAGGGGTGGGCAAGAGACCTCCGGCAATGATGCCGGCAGCACAGCCTGCAGCCCAGCAAAGGGTGGAGACAAGGGCGGCGGAATAGGTATAGGCGGGCGGCGTGTATCCTTTATGATTCACAGAGATGCCAAACACTTCGTCGGTGATGCAGCATGCCATCAACAGCCGGTGATACCATGGGGTGCCCGGAGCAATCTTCTGAGAGAGGGCGGCACTCATCAACATATAGCGAAGGTTGGCCACTAAACTCATGGCCACAATCTCGATGTAGGTGGCATTGATGGCCACTAAGGTATATACACCATACTCTCCGGCGGAGGCACGGGTGAAAAAACTGCTGATAAAACCAAGGGATGGTGTCAGCCCCGCTTTCTTGGCGATGATGCCCAATGAGAAGGCCACGGCAAAATAACCCATCGCAATGGGTATGCCGTCACGGAAACCGCTGACAATCTCACTTCTCATGCCAGCAGCCTTTTTCTCATCCTTCTTCTTGTCTTCCATCTTCTCGTAAAAAACGGGCACAAAGTTAAGCGAAAAAAACGGTTTTGACCCGAATTCTTGCATTTTATTTTGAGAAATCAACGTTCCTTGCTATCTTTGCTCAGAACATCAACACAACAGAATCAACATGACACGAAGAGAAGAGTTGGAAAACTGTGCATCCCTACAGGATGAATTGAGAAGGATGCAGAAGGGTGAACCTTATGATGCCCATACACCGGAAATGCGGGCATGGAGGGGAGAGGTGAAAAAACTGCTCAGAAGACTCAACAACACCGAATACCATGAACCTTCCATGGCGGACATCACGCGGGAGTTGCTTCCGAACTCTGCGCCTGATGTCTTTGTGGAACCGCCTTTCTATTGCGACTATGGCAATCTGATTTTCGCCGGCGAGGGGGTGTTCATCAATTTCGGATGCATCATCCTCGATGGTGGCGGCGTCCATATCGGACGGAAGACCTTGATAGCCCCGGGGGTTCACATCTATACGGCGGAACACCCGTTGAATGCTGATGACCGTGATAAATGGGAGATGTGCCGGCCGGTGAGAATCGGTGAGCGTTGCTGGATAGGTGGCGATGTGACCATCTGCCCGGGAGTGACCATTGGCGATCGGACAGTTATTGGGGCCGGGTCGGTGGTCGTGCGCGACATTCCTTCCGACTGTGTTGCCGTGGGAAACCCATGTCGGGTCATCAAATATGTGAACGGGAAAAAAGAATAGATTTCCCGCTTTCTCATACTACAGCCTGCCATGCACCCATTCCGTTGTATCTGATGGGAAGCCGCGGCTCCGCTGTTTTCAATGTTTCCGGGTGATGCTTGCCAGATAGTCGTAATGGTCGCCTTCGGCGATGATGTCTGCCTGGAACCCATTCTTTCGGGCTTCCTCTATCAAGGATTCCTTGTCGATGTAGAGCCAGGGGAAAGGTTCACCGATGGTGTCCTTGTATTGCATGCGGAACATTTGTTCACCGTAATAACCGGAGCCGGGATAGTCGAAGCAACCTTCTTCGTCTTCAAACAGATAACTGATGTCGGATGAGTCGCAGAGCAGTTGACCGTCTGATGTCAGTAGTTGGCTGAGTTGCCTGAAAAAGTCAGGAAGCCCAGCCAACGTGCCGACAATGCCTATGCCGTTCATCATCATGAGAATGGTGTCGTATTTCACCTGATGCGCAAAGAAGTCCTCTTCAAGCACGTTCTTGACACCGCGTAGGCGCATGGTCTCAACGGCTAAGGGGGAGATGTCAATAGCAGTCACATCGATGCCGCGCTCCTGCAATACCAGTGAATGGCATCCGGCTCCTGCACCCACATCGAGCACTTTGCCTCTTGCCATGTCCAGGGCCTTGCGCTCTATGGCCGGCATGTCCCCGTATCTGCGGAAAAGCGTTGGCAAGGGTATCTCGTCCTCCTCAAACATCGGGGAGAACACCCTGAGTTTGTCTGACTTGCCTGTTCTTTGGTATTCGGCGATGGCTCTTCCCATCGGGTCTTTGCTGCTATGCATCTTCCTCTGTTTTCATTCGTAAATCAAAATTATACCGTGGGGATGGATTATTTCACCTCACGTTCCTGTATGGCCTTGCCTGAACCCCAGGCATCTCCGACCTTCTCGCCAACCACCCGGTAGGTGTTCTTGGAAGAATCAAAGATGACGGGCTGCAACTTGCCGAGGTCGATGTTGCCCTCTTCGTCGAGAATGCTTTCATCGGCACTCATGTTGACAATTTCACCCACTACACGGGCACCGCCGTTACCATCCTCTTCGAAGGTCACGACCTTGCATTCCAACGCCATCTTGTATTCGTTGATAATGGGAGCGTCTACATTGGGACTCTTGGTGATGGTGAAACCTGCCTTGGCCACTTTGTCGGGAACATCATTGCCGGAGACGATGCCGAAATAATCGCTCTGCTCAATGTCGCCCTTGGTGGCAAAACTGATGGTGAACGCTTTCTTCAGACGGATGTTCTCCGTGGTCTTGTGGGCTGAGAGTTGGAAGGTGATGTGTTTGGGACCACACTGACCGCCCCAGGCAGCCATCATCACATCGGGATTCTCGTCTGCGTCCCATGTGGCTATCATGATGGCGGGCAGCGGTGTGATAATCGCCTTGTCGCTGAAGTTCTTGCGGCCTTCTACTTCTTTCACTTCCACTTTCTCAGAAGTGGGATTCTCGTTGGTTTCTGTCTTTTGCTCTTTGTTTCCACAGGCGGTCAAGAGCATAGCGCCTGTCAGCACGAGGGCTGAAAATGTCATGTAGTGTTTCATTTTTGAATAATTTGGTGAGTGATATTAGTAACAGATATATTTCCACAAATCCCTGACTGTGCGTTCTGGATTCCATTGGTGGTTAAAAGTCCAACTGGCAGTCACGGTGTGGTATTCGGGAGCACCTTCCGCCTCGCTCAGGTTGTTGTTCATCCAGGTGCCGTGACCTCCTTCGCGGGTGCAGTTGTAGAAGTAAACCCGTTGTCCCCAAGGGCAGGGATCCAACACTTTGTCGGTATAGGCATAGCTGATGTCTCCCGCTGTTCTTGGGTGAGCGGCATCACCATGTTGATGTTTTTGGGCCATCCGCCTGTCACACGTTGATAGAGCATCAGTTGTTCTCCTATGCGCCGTGCCTCGTCGGTCTTG
>CACXDY010000122.1 GCA_902766505.1 uncultured Prevotellaceae bacterium | reverse complement strand
TTCATATGGCAGAGGTTCGCTGTCTATCTTCTCCTGTTCCTATTGCATAATTACTTGTTGGCACCGCTGATAGTATATGGACGGAAGCGCTCAGCATATTACACTATCATGATCGTGTTGCTGGTGGCGTTCACCGTTTTTCAGTGTAGTAGAAGGCCTGGAGGGTGGGAGAGAAGAGACAACAATCCTTCCCATATGGAGTTCTCACGCAATCATAATCCACCTGCTGATTTTGAAGGTGAAAAGCCTCCTGTGCCCCAAGGCCCTCCTCCTAAAATTTCTCGACATGGCTTGCCACCTCACATCATAGGCGAACGGGAGATGATGGCTGTCATGTTGCTGATATTGATGTTTGGGGTAAACCTCGGAGTCAAGTTTTGGTTTCGTGGACGTTATGACCGTTTGAGGTTGGCCGAACTGGAACGACAGAACTTGGAACAGCAGTTGGAATGCCTGCGGTATCAGATTAACCCGCATTTCTTCATGAATACGCTTAACAATATTCATGCCCTTGTCGACATCGACCCAGAGAAGTCAAAAGACACCATAAGGGAATTATCGAGGATGATGCGCTATGTGTTGTATGAGGGCAATAAGAAGGGGGTACCACTCTCGCGTGAACTTGACTTCATACGGCATTATGTCAAACTGATGGGCCTGCGGTATACCGACAAGGTTCGTATCTCTATGGATTTGCCTCAAGATGTGCTCGACAGACAGATTCCTCCACTGGTACTCATTACTTTTATCGAAAATGCCTTTAAACATGGCATCACTTATCAACATGAGTCTTTTGTCGAAGTGAAAGTCTCGTTAGAGAACGATAGACTGCTGTTCTTGTGCCGCAATTCCAAAATTGGGAATTCTAACCTATATGGCATTGAGAAAGATGTGCTCAACGAGAATAGGGGAGGGGTGGGCCTCGCCAATGTCCGTAAGCGTCTCGACCTGCTTTACAATCAAGATTACTCTCTCCGTATCGACGACGGAACTGATGTATATACTGTTAATCTTAACATACCATTATGATGATTCGATGTCTAGCTATCGATGATGAGCCGTTGGCTTTGCAACAGCTCGTAGCCTATATCAACAAGGTGCCGTTCCTAAAACTTGCGGCCCAGTGTCAAAGCGCCCTGGAAGCAAGTGCTTTCTTGGAAAACGACACCGTGGATGCCATTTTCTGCGATATCAACATGCCTGACCTCAGTGGCATGGATTTCATTAAATCGCTTGCTGCTCCTCCTCTGGTTGTGTTCACTACCGCTTATTCGGAATATGCGGTAGAAAGTTTTCGAATCAATGCTGTGGATTACCTCTTGAAGCCATTTGGAATGCAGGACTTCCAGAGGGCTGCCAATAGGTTGAGAGAACGTCTTGAAAATGCTCCTGCCAATCTCAGTACGAATGCCAATTCTGACGTTCTATTCCTTAAGACTGACTATCGTATCGTAAAGGTCAATATCCATGACATCCGTTATATCGAGTCCATGAGCGAATATTTGAAAGTTTGGCTCGTCAACCAAAGCAAACCCATCATTACACTGTTATCGATGAAAAAGATGGAGGAAAGGCTGCCGAAATTCTTCATGCGAATCCACCGTTCCTACATTATCAACCTCAACAAAATCCAGGAGGTGAACAAAAACCGTGTCATTCTGGATGATGAAACCAATCTCCCTGTCGGAGATTTGTACAAAGAACCCTTCCAAACCTACTTGGAAAACAATTTCTTGGGAAAATAGTTCGTCATTTTCGTCGCTTGCTGTTCATCTTGAATGGAATAAGGTAAAATGTCGTATCTTTGCAAAATGATGGATAAGAAGAATAATAAAAACATGAAATGGACTGTTTTGTCGGATAACAGAAGTGGTGATAGCCGGCTACTCACAGAACATGGATTGTCTATCGTTTTACAAACGGAACAATACAAAATATTGCTGGATACTGGAGCAAGTGACTTGTTTGTCCGGAATGGGGAGAAGATGAATGTGGACATCTATGATGTAGACTATGTTTTTATTTCTCATGGCCATTATGATCATGCGGGGGGGCTGAGATTTTTCCTGGAACGTAACAAACAGGCTAAGATCATTGTCTCACCAAATGCGTTGAACGGGATGTTTTACTCCAAACGGGGGCATCTGCACAGCATATCAACAGAATGGCCGGAAATAAATAAGAGCAGAGTAATCTTGGTTGAAAAATCCTGTGAGATAGACAACGGCCTTTATGTCTTTTCACATATTCCACAGCTTCATCCGATGCCCATGGGTAACCGGCATCTTTATGTGGAAGATGCGGACGGAAACTTTGTTCATGATGATTTCCGACATGAATTGGCATTATATGTGGATGGCCTTTTGTTTACGGGGTGTGCTCATAGTGGATTGGAGAATATCCTGGCAGCATGTCCTTGGCCTGTCAATACCGTTGTAGGAGGTTTCCACTTGCTTGATGGCCATGAGTCTGAAGACGAACTGATGGCTTTGGCCCACAGATTGAAAGCCAATTATCCTGAGATACAATTTTACACCAGTCATTGTACAGGCGACAGGGCCTTTGAGGTGATGGAGTGCGTGATGGGTAATCAACTTCATGCTTTCTGCCTTGGAACAATCATAACCTGAGATCGGGACCTGTTTTTACTCTGAACTCAGGTTAATAATGTAGTTCAAGGAGAAAGGAATAAAAAGCAGGTTTTTGATTCCATGTCTTGTTTATTGCTGAATCAAAAACCTGTCTTATGTTTCAGAGAATCAAATACTGATGTGATATCAGGGGAAGGTGAAGTCCACTTTTTCCACACCAGGGCCGTAAATGGTTCGGAAATCGTCTTTCATGGAAATGACGTGGTAGCCTGAATCGCGCCATTTCGTTCCCAATGAGAGGGCTTTCTCACGATTGGCATGGTCACGTACATCATCATCGGCGATTAGCATGAAAGCGGCACAACGAAGCTTGTTGTTAAGGCAGTAGTTGTGCATAGCACAGTCGCCACTGCTGTTGCCGAACGACAATACGGGCACCTTGCCTATCTCTTGGGTAATCTGAAGAACTTTGTTGGTCTTCAGGTTTTTGATAATCAGTTCGTCAGTGCGGATGATGTCCTCCTCTTTCCCCATGGTGTAATTGACACCGGCCTCTTCGCCCTGGCTGCTCGACACAAGTCTCACATCCATGCCAATCACCCTGTTCGGTGCGATGCCCAGAGACTCTACCAAAGCACGGCAGATGAAACGGTCGGAACCGGAAACAACATAATAGGTGAAGCCGTTGGCCTTCAAGTAATCAAACACCTCCAACATGGGTTGATAGAAACTCTTGCCATAGGTCATTCCCTTAAATCCGTTGGCAGGCAGCGAAGCGTATGTTTTCACGTAGGTGTCGAATTGGGCAAGTGACATTCCTGCATAGGCTTTGGCAGCTGCATGGGCATGCTGCATGTCGAAATGGTCGGGAAGGGCCTTCCCGTTGCGTACAAAATCCCTGATGGCTTGTGCTGTCTCACGAACGTCTGCTGGTGCCTTGTCTCTGTACGACGGATCGTCCAAGGCACGGTATTCGAGCAAGTTGTATTCGAAATAGGTGGGATAGAGTTCGCCTACGAAAGTACCATCCATGTCAAAGGTGGCAATACGGTCTTCCACGCTGATAAAATTAGGTGAATTGGGATTGGTCACATCTTTGACATAATCTTGCAAAGCCGTTAGAGCTTCGCAGTTGTTCCACGACGGAAAATAATCCTTCTTTTCAATTGCCTCTACTTCGTCTTTGCTACACGAAGTCATCACTGGGCCGTAAATGAGTATGACGGCCAGAATCCACAAAAAACTTTTTTTCATGTTTTTATTCATATTGTTGTACCTTAATTCTATTGAGGTTCTAATTAAGCTGCATAATGGCAAAAATCAACTTGTCATATCTCGTTTTATTGGCGCACATATCCTTTGAGTGACAGCATAGGGTGACTGTAAAATGTCACCTGCCAACGAGCTGGTGAACAAAGTAGACATGTTGCGCAACAATGGTGGCTTGGGTAGAATCCGCAGAAGATGACATACTTGTCGTTGTAGATTTGCGTTGCAAAGTTACTTATTTTCTACAAACAATGTGCAGAATTATCCAAATTATCGGTTCTCTCTATCTCTATACATGGATATCCCTCGTTTTTTGCGGACCTGAAATCCCAAAATCTGGCATTTTTTTCTCGTCAGGATTATAAATCCAAAATTTTTATGTACATTTACCGACGGATTATGATACTAAATACACTCAGCTATGAAAGGAAAACATTTTCCTATTGTTGTCGCTCATGACATTCAATGCTTTTTGAACATAAAAAGGGTTGTTAAACAGAGAAGTAACAAAACAATTATGTATTTGGGCATATTTATGTTATTCTTACATTTTAGCATCCTATGCACCTCATGCCAACTTAATGAAGGCAAAAAAGTAAGTCCATATTATATGAATTTTAAAGATTTACCACAACCTGTACGTGACACTCTGACAAGTTTGCATAATCATTTCAGTATCGATGATTCTGCAATTGAAATTATCGATTTATCTGGAAAAGATTATTCTATCAAATATGATTTTTGGCATACCTGGTTAATGAAAACAACTATTTACAATCCCACTCATCATTATACAACAAAAGAACACTTACCTATCCCTGTTATTGTATATAATGACATATTGTATATTTCAAAAGAATACAACTTTTTTTATAGCAGAATTGGAAGGCACTTATTTCCGTTCAATCAAATTGAATTAGAGAAATAATAAAGCCTCTTGGCATATTCATAGGCATTTTAGAGAACTTGTGGAACAAAAAAATATCTGTTATGATAGAAATAGTTTATAAGGATATTCATGATTTCAACCAACAGGAATTGCAGAATTTGTTCCTGTCTGTAGAGTGGTCTTCCGGTCATTACCCGGAAAAACTGGTCGTGGCCATGAAACATTTCGAGACTGTCTTTACAGCTTGGGATGGTGATAAACTTGTTGGTCTAATTTGTGCTATGGACGATAGCATCATGACAGCCTATGTCCATTATTTGTTGGTCCGCCCGGATTATCAGCATTATGGCATTGGAAAGCAACTGGTGGAAATGGTAAAAGAACATTATAAGGATTATCTGCGGCTCGTCCTTGTTGCCTATAATGAGGAACTCCAGTTCTATCAATCGTGTGGGTTCAAAAAGGCTGATGATGCAAGCGCAATGTTTATTACCTCTTTGTGGACGTAACGAAGGAAAAAGATGACTGTAAGAAAGGCAAGGCATTCCGACATGGCCGAGATTATGATGGTCATGGAGGCGGCTAAGAAAATCATGAGGCAATCAGGAAACTTGCATCAGTGGGGAGAGGGCTACCCATCTGAGGAGGTCATTGAAGCCGACATGGATAAGGATGGTGGCTTTGTCATTGAGGACTGTAATAGAATAGTCGGCTATTTTGCTTTTCTTCCGTCCCCGGAACCAACTTATGCCAAAATATTTGAAGGGGAGTGGCTGGATAATGAACAACCTTATCACGTCGTTCACCGTATTGCCAGCTACCCGGATGTCCATGGCATTTTCGGCACGGTCATGGACTTCTGTTTTTCTCATGACACAAATATCCGCATCGACACTCATCGCGATAATACCATCATGCAGCACAACATCCTGAAGCATGGCTTCAACTATTGTGGCATTATCTATCTGTTGTCAGGTGATGAACGATTGGCCTATCAGAAAATCATAGTAATTTGAACTGATTATTGATGACATCGCATTCCTGCTTGGATATCAGGAACTGAATTCATTTCTCAGAGCCTTTAATGTCTGGACAGGGATGGGAATTTCGGAGTACAGGAAGAAAGCACCTATCGGATAGCATAACAGGAATTCACTTGTCGGTATTTGTTTTATTCTTTTCCTCTGCATAACTCTAACAAGTTCGGTTCTGCGGTCAACTCGCACATAAGTTGGGATTTGTAATATTATTGCAAAGGCGGGATATCCTCCATGGAATAGAGGCCTATCTTTTCACGCATCCATTGGTTGAATTGGTCTTTTCCGATACCTATCTCATTTTGAAGAAATCTATAAAAAACCATATCATTCTCATCAGTAGCCAATGCCCGTTTCAGTGCTTGATAGCCACCTCTTTTGAATAGTTCATGGCATACAATCTTTCCTACCAGATACGCAGGAGATGTCTGATTGTCCATTGTGTAGAATTTGTCATCCATATCTGTCAAGTCAGCATCAGGGTGAGCATCCAGCCATGTTTTCATTCGTCCG
>CACXDY010000121.1 GCA_902766505.1 uncultured Prevotellaceae bacterium | reverse complement strand
TACCAGCAGTGGCACAAACAACCATAGAATGTCGGCATTGACCCCACTTGCCATTTCTCCTGTGAGCTCACTCCAGCCGGCATGACTTGTATTCCATGCACTGATGCAGAAAAAGACAAGTCCCATGGCAGCCTCGACGGGGAATTTCCGTGGACTTTGAAGCAGAAGCCTCAACAAGTTTGCTATTTTTGTTTTCATCTATACTATATTTATTTGATTAATCGGCCTCAGGATTAGCCCTGATTGTCGGCTACAAAGATAATACAATTTTATAGAAAATCAAAATCCATTGATTATCAACAAAATACAAGAATGGCATAATATTTGAAACATGCGCATCCCCCTCATGCGGCGAGGGGCAGATTCTTAAAATCCGCCTCCTCGTTCATCATTTTCATCATCTTTCTCAACAATCTACATTTTCTACTTTTCACACTATCACTATTCTTATAACCTACCCTCTTTGCAATTTCCTCCATCTTACATCCTTCCATATAATAACTCTCCAAAATCATCCTATCCACATCCTTCAACTTTTTCCATACTTTCTCCAATTTCTTATACTTCACCTCATCATCTTCTTTCTTACTCAACACCTCAAACATCTCCTCCAAACCATTCGCTCCTTCCTTAACACCTCCAAATCCATTTTCCATCAACCTATCCAAACTCAACAAATCTTCATTCACCTTTCTCAAATAATGCATCCCAATATTCCAACAAATCTTCCACAAATAACCCATCAAACACTCTTCCCTCAACTCAAAATCCTCCCCCATCATCTTATCCCACAACACCAAACACCCATCATTATAAACCTCCTCCAAATCTTCAAACCTCAACCCCTTAAATCTCATCATCAACCTCATCAACATCTCATTTCTCCCTTCTTCCACAAACCTGTTGAAAAAAAGTTTTCTCACCCTCAGAAGATCTCTCTTTTCTTCGAAAAAAGAAAACTTCTCTTTTTCTTCCTCAAAACCACTCACCTTAACAATCACCTTCATTTTTTCCATAGTTTTTTTGTTTAACGACACAAATTTAACACCATATTTATAAAAAGATTGCACCAACAACTTACCATTGTATGAAACCCCTACTTCATTGTACAAAACTTAACTCAAAACCATGAAACAGGGCAAAAACTGTATAAAAAGGCAGTTGAAAAGGCGAAAACAGTCCAAAAAAAGAAGAAAAAAAGTTATTTTCAGTGATTACCATTTAAAAATAATGGTATTAATATCCGCCTGCTTTTGGGTAAATAATAAAAAAAGGATTTTTATGATGAAAATTTGTGTTTATTCTGAAAAAGGTGATAATTTTGTTTCTGACAAACCTCTTAAGCCTATGATTACCATTGAATCGAAAAGGAAAAAGATTGAAGCGATCAGGGAAAAATACCCGGATGCCATGATTATTGATGTGACGAGCAAAGCCAATGATGAATTTGTAAGATTCAGCCCCTTTTTCCCCATTGGCGATATTCCCATTCCTTTTACAGACGGAAAGAAAGCCGTCTCCGTAGAGGGCATCTGGCAAGGATTAAAAGTTTTTGAAGACTATGATGTAGACACACAGATGTTCTACAATTGCGACATGAAGAACCTGAAGCGCACCAAGCGCAAATTCGGCCGATGCATCGGCCACCGCAAGGGAGTGAATGGTGACGAGCTGCTCGGCTATATCGAAGCCCGAAAACTCATCTATCTGCCTTCCTACAAATGGGTGTTGGAGAACAAACTTCAGAAACTGGTCACTGCTATCCGTGTCATCTCGAAAAACAAACCCGTGGTACTACTTGACTACAACACCAATCCCGACGTGAACGACCCCAAGCGCCCTCTCTCGCATGCCTCACTGATTAAGGCATATATCGAAGGGAACTATCCCGAGTAACAAGGATGGTTGAAAAAGAAAACGGCATGAGAAAGCAGGTGCAGCCCTCTAACTGCGGCTCACCTGCAGGCCTGTGCTGCTGAGCGACATCTCTACGAAGCGTGCATTCCTATTCAATTTGTTTTCCATCAGCAATTTTCGGATTCTTGCAGCCGCCTCAGGGTCTTTTGCCACCATGTAGAGGTATCCACCGCCACCTGCGCCAGGCAATTTGTAACCCAAGCACAGGTCGTCGACTATATCCGTCAGTTTCTTGATTTCAGGAGGATTGGTGCCCGAATCGATTTTCTGGTTCTGCACCCATGTTTTCCCCACCAGCGAGCCCATTTTGCAGAAATCATTGCGCATGATAGCCTCATGCATGTCCAAAGCATGGTCTTTCATGGCTCTGAGCAACTGCAACTGTTCATGCTGGTTGAGGAACATTCTCCTGACGATTTCCGAAAGGATATTTTTGGCCGTTCGGGTTATACCCGTATAATAAAGCAAATGACAAGACTGATATTCGGGCAAACGGAACAACTCCCCCGGCAACCATCTCACGACCGGCGCCTGCGTCAATCCACGCTCCGTCTGTAGAAGTTTGGCTCCATGGAGCAATCCGCCGAACTGGTCCTGCCATCCACCGCCGGAAGTCAGCAGTTGTTCGAGAATCAGTGTGCGCTGTCCTATTTCATTTTTATCCCATGACAAGCCACAAAAATCGTTGAGTGCTCCCAACACGGTAGCCGACAAAATACTACTGGTGCCGAGTCCACTACCTGCCGGAATGGCAGAAAGCAGTGTGATTTCTATGCCACAGCCCAAATCCTCCAACTGCTGTTTCAGTGTCGGGAAGGAATATTTGGCAAAAGCCGGTAAGAATCCGGCCAAAGACAATGCCGCCTTGGGTATGGAGAAAGGACTTCCCACGTGATGGAAATCAGCCAATTGTTCATAGGTTTCCACCACCTCTGCCGCACCGAGGTCGATGCTTCGGAGGATGATGACCGGTTTGGCGCATGGGCGGACATAGGTCTGAATAGGCGGTTGCCCGTTGAGTTCGATGGCGATGTTGACCACGGCGCCCCCTTCCATGAGGCAGAAGGGCGGTGTATCAGTCCAGCCACCGGCGATATCAATTCTAACAGGACTTCTGCCCCATACGATTTGGTCGTCGCAGACCGACATCGCCGGCACCTGTTTTTCAGAAAAGGCCTTTTGAGTGATGCCATCGCGCAGCATAGCAAAAGCCCTTTCCTCCTCAGACTTTCCATCCTCCCCTTTGAGAGAACGAAGTCTGGACCTGAACATCGCATCTCTCACTTTGACGAGCAGCGATGTATCCTCCGCTATCGGATGAGGTTCGGCGATATGGAAACGAGCGAACTCATCAGCAGCATTGTCAAGGTCAATCTGGTAGAAAATGCTTTTCTTATAATTGTTGGCCAGGAACGGCCAGTTCATACGCCGGAAATCCGTTCTCTGTTCCTCCAGCCGCTGCAGATTGGCATTGGCGGAAATCTCGTCAGCCGATAATTTTCTTGCTGCCTGCCAAACCATTTTCCCGCCATCCAGCATCGGTTGGTTAAGCATCCACCTAAGGACGAGTCCCATGTCGTGCACATTGTCGACGATGGGGAAAAGCCGTGCCGACTGCAAATCTCCCCCACCCTCTATCTCATCCAACAGGATGTTTCTCTGTGCCGCCCATTGTCTGAACGGCATCCCCTGATACTGTGTATCTGCATCAGCCACATCGCCGCGGAACGCATCATAATATCCATATGGTCTGACCACCCATTGGCTTTCCCCGAAGGGAATGACATCCACACATTGTCCGGGCTCGACGTGCAGTTCCCACGAGTTCTCGGGAACACCGGTGATGATATTCTCATGAGAGACGGTCCATTTTTCCGACACGCAACTATTCTCAATCCACAAATTGCGGTTATCCTGACGCATGGGTATCCATGTCGTAGAGTTCTGTATGAAGACCGATGGATGCGGTTTTGCGGACTTATGCATAATTTCGCGCTGGTCGTTCACCAGATTCTGTATATCGACCATGGAGGAGATAATCTCATGGCTGGTACCGAAATGATAGAATTCGCCACCATCAAGCGGCACTACAGCCACCGTCAGTTCATTCACTTCCTTGTCGACAATACCCGGCTGAGCCCCCAAAGCACATCCGAACGTGCCATACATATCGTATTGAGAGACCACACCCTGTTCCGTGCTTTTCTTCGTCAGCACCTCGACGGCTTTGTCGCTGAGCAGCCACACCCCGATGTCGATCAGATAGACATGGTCCTGGCGCAGTTTTGCCAAGGTGTCGGCATCCGGTTTCTGCAACATACACTTGAGTTTCGATGGATTGTTGCGCTCGGCAACGAAAACGCCATGCGCCGAAGCCACCTCATCACTCAACCATAATCCATAGCACACGACATCCGCCTCAGGAAGCGGCGTCAGCGGTTTGGTTGCACGTATCAGCACATCCCCGCTGACAATCATCGTCCTCAGTGATGGCGGTGCCACATCCATCATCCTCTCAAACAGCGGAACTTGCAGCGACAGCAGATTTTGTGACAAGCGCTGTCCACGCTCCCACCGAAATACGGGAATTGGTGTGAGCAACTTGCCCGAAGGGGCATAAGCAGGAAGCCGCCGGCTCTGTCCACCGGCATGGATAAGAATCCTCCGTTCCTGTGAGAGCCATTGCTGGAAGGTCAACTCACTGTCCGACTGCTCAAAACACTGCCTGAGCAACCAAACGGACCCACCTCCACTGCCCAATTTGCGGTCTACAGGGTCATGGGTGCAGAACCATTCATCACGGGGCAATTTCGTGACCTCATAGAAGCACTCCACCAAGTTAGGCGGCAAAGAGAGCAGTTTTTTCATGCGGATATTATTGATTTGAAGAGTCTACAGTTGTTTTCCGGCATCGTCTCGCCTCGATGAAACCACCTGCGATGATGCACAACAGCAACAAAGCGCCAGCCACGTATGCCACCGTTTCGGTCTTTTTCACTGAAACGGGATGGAAATCGAGCACCACCTCATGTTTACCCGGTTCCAGGCGCAGTGCTCTCAGGATATAATTCACGCGACCTATCTCCACCGGTTTGCCATCCACGGTAGCCGTCCATTCAGGATAATAGATTTCGGAGAACACCACGACACCACCTTTGCCAGATTCAGCGTCATAGACAAGACGGTTGGGCTGATACTCCTTGATTTCCACCTTGGCGAGTGAGTCCTGCGGCACACTTTCACCGAGCACATCCTTGAATTTCTTATCAGCGACGGCCACATGACGGAGGTCACATTGCCGCAGACCATCCATCTCACCATTGGCATTGTCGACATACTGAACCTTATCGACGAACCATGCGTTGCCCATGGCGTAGGGGTTTTGCAGCGGAACCGTTTCTCCGCCCTGCATCGGCAAGATGAAATACTTGGTATTGAGCATATTGATGACGGGGAAGATACTGTCGGCCGCCACTTCAGCCATATTTCCTCCGGCATTGGCGATGGCCGGCATGGCCTCCTGCATCTCGGGCATGATATACGCCTCGATCATCTCCTGGTAACGTCTCAACTTCGCGGCATGGTATCCACCCACACTCTTGTGGTAATAGGATGTCTCATTCTCATTGAACGTATTCGACGCGAAATTGAGCACACGGTAGTCGAGTGACTTATCCTGGAGAATAGCCTCATCGGTGGCCGTCATCTGCTGCGGCATTTCCTTCACACTCTTCGAGACAAACATTTCATCATAGAGATAGCGCTTGTTGACAGTCCACATATCCACCAGACATAACAGGACGAGTGCGCCAATCATATACGGCTTCTTGATTTTCTTGGCCTGGAAAAGCAACAGCACTACTGCACCGATGACGATAATCAGTAAGGAGCGCCAGGCATCCGTTGTGAAGATATATTTCCTCACCTCGCGCAGATTGTCGAGCAGAGGATTGAGTTGATCGGCGGGGAACTGGCTAAGCGCCTGTTTCTCCATGGAAGAGACGAAATCGGAGAAGAACAGCGATGGAGCCAGGGCAAACACCAAACAAGCACCTGCTGTCAGGGCAAGACTCGCATAGAAATACTTCAAGTTCTTGCGCAAGAAATCAGGCTCCTCGCAGATTTTCTTGAGACCCAGCATCGCCAGCAACGGGATGGTGAATTCAGCAATGACAAGAATAGACGCCACCGTACGGAATTTCGAGTACATCGGGAAATAATCGATGAAGAAATCCGTCAGCGGCATGAAATTCTTACCCCATGAAAGCAATATCGAGAGTATGGTAGCCGCCAGCAAGGCCCATTTCATCGGCCCCTTGACGACGAAAAGCGAGAGGATGAACAAGAACACGACAAAAGCACCCACATAAACCGGTCCGCTTGTGCCAGGCTGTTCTCCCCAGTACTGTCCCAACTGGTTGTAGATATTGTAATATTGAGGATTGGCCTTTTTCATCGCTCCCTCATTGGCGGCCAGAGGCACCGATGCCCCACCCTTTGTATTGGGAATCAGCAGCGTCCATGTCTCCCCGATACCGTAACTCCATTGAGTGATGTAGTCGCGTTCCAATCCGCTGTCGGTCTGGTTAGCCGTATTTTCCTTCACCAGTTCACTCTTTCCGCGCATGGTCTCCTTCTGATACTGCCACGTGTGGTAAAGGTTGGAGATATTGATGCAGATACCGATGGCAGCCGCCACGAGACAGACGGCGGAAGCCTTGAGGAAACGTCCCAGCGTCTTTTTCTGCAAAGCCTCGATGAAGAAAGCCACAATCATGAAGAAGATGATGAAGAGATAATAGTAAGTCATCTGCACATGATTGGCATTGACTTCAAAGGCTGCGAAAATGGCCGTGACCACAAAGCCCCAGAAATACTTGCCCCGATAGGCCAGCACCACACCGGCAATCATCGGAGGCAGATACGCCAGGGCCCATACTTTCCATATATGGCCAGCAGCGATAATGATGAAGAAATAACTGGAGAAGGCCCAGATAATAGCCCCCAAGGCAGCCAAAGACTGACGGAAATTGAATGCCCTGAGCAAGATATAGAAGCCCAGCAGGTAGACGAAAACATACCACACATTGTCGGGCAGCCATAGGTGATAAGCCTTGATAACCTGTGTGAGTCCGTCGGTACTGTTGTAGGAAGGAGAAGTCTGATAGGTAGGCATACCCCCGAATGTAGAGTTGGTCCAGCGGGTTCTCTCCCCCGTCTTCTGGTAATACTCCAGAGCCTCTTGTCCTGCACCCCGCCCAGCAGAAGTGTCATGCTGATATAGAATTCTCCCCTCAATATCGGCGGGGAAGAAATAAGCGAAAGCAATCAGTACGAAAGCCACAACAGCAATGATGTCGGGCAGCAATTTCTTTAGTTCTTTCATGAAAATATGATGTATGGTTAGTGTTCTTAGCCAAAGTTTGTGCAAAGTTATCATTTTTTTTAATTATCCGGCTAAAAGAAGCTTAGATTTTCGGCAAGAACCCTATAAAACGAGAATGAGGGCGCGGCAAAAAACTTACCGTGCCCTCATTCTGTGGGTGCTGATGGATTCGAACCACCGAAGTCGAAAGACAGCAGATTTACAGTCTGCCCCATTTGGCCACTCTGGAAAACACC
>CACXDY010000120.1 GCA_902766505.1 uncultured Prevotellaceae bacterium | reverse complement strand
TGTATTTCTGGACATATTCACCTGATGCTGATGAGAATGCGTCCTGGGACTTGTTTTTCCGAGATTATGAACTCGACTCACTTGAGATTGCTGTAGCGAATAGTATGGAAGAACTATCTTTATGGGAGAGACAAAAGAATGATTCTATCTTACTTAAAAAATATGTATTTACTTTGCCTGATTTAAACAGTGAGCGAAATACTGTTACAATTACTTATCCATGATACAATGCCAATCCGGCTGATTAAAATTCATGATATAAAAGAAATATCTAACCCAAAAGACTCATCTTATTTAGCCTTTTTCAAGTCAATAGTCATCTTTCCAATCCAGATGCCATGCTTGCCGTTCTGGTCAACCGGAACCAGCCTGCCGTCGAGGTCTTTCTCATATTTCAATTCCTCAAAATAGGAATGAGTATGTCCACCCAGCACCAGGTCAATATACTTGGAACCATGAATCATCTCGATATCATCATCCAGGTCGGTGTTCCATCCTAAATGCGATACACAAATCACCATGTCGCATTTCTTTTTCTTTTTGAGCAAAGTGGCTATCTCCAGTCCTTTGGCTACGGGGTCGAGAAACTTCACCCCCTCGCAATTATGATTGTCTACCAGACCTTCAAGTTGCGGTGCCAGTCCAAACACGCCAATCTTCACCCCGTTTCTCTTGATGATGACATAAGGTTTCACCACATCTTCCAGGGGAGTTCCCGTGAAATCATAATTCGCGCATATAACCGGGAAATTAGCCTTTTTGAAGAGCCGGGCCATATTCTCCATCCCATAGTCAAACTCATGATTTCCGATGGTGACGGCATCAAGCCCCATCTTGTTCATCAGTCCTATCTCCACATCGCCTTTGAAGAGCGAATAGAACGGCGACCCCTGTGAAAAATCACCGCTGTCGAAATACAACAAGTCGGGATGCTGTTCCCTCTGCTGTCTGAGGAATTCCAATCTCCGGATGAAACCTCCCCTTCCGGCCACATTCTCGTCAGCCAGATTGGGGTTGAGCGCCATGATGGTGCTGTGGGTGTCATTGGTATGCAAAATCACCAATTGCTTGTCCTGTGCCGTTATGCTGGCGACGGCTCCCCATATGAATACAGCCGTCAATATCATGATTTTTTTCATCCTGCTATTCCTCCACAATGATTCGTCCTTCAATATCACAGTCAATAGCCTTGCCTTGAGCTGTCTGTTCCTTAATATATTTCATGATGACCGACCGCATGAGGTCTTCCTCGCCCGTCATCTCGCGGCGGTCGGTTCCATCCTTGAAAGCCGTCAATCTGTCATTGCCATGTGAAATATAATCTATGGTAGCCACACGGTAACTGGCATTGGGGTCGATTTCCTTCCCGCCGATTGTGGCATGCTTCAGATGATTGTTCTTGTCCATCACGATACGCACCTCACGGCTGACCCCCTCGCCACCGCGGTAGGCGATTTGTTCCATCAGCTGCAGCGCTTTCTCTCCAGAGAGGGTGATGAAGCACATCTTGTTCTCAAAGGGAGCCACATCTACAATATCCCCGATAGTGATATCGCCCGCAGCGATAGAGGCACGTATGCCACCCCTGTTGTAAATCCCGAAATCTGGTTTCTCACCATACAGCTTTCCGGCCCACACCAGAACATCAGGCAACAAATTGCTGAGGGTTCCCTCCGGACGCTCCGGACTCAGGTATTTCGCTGCACGGCCGATGACAGGCGACATCACACTGTCGACCCTCGATTTGTAAGGAGCCATGAAATCCGTAATCTCTGCGGAAAGGGGCACGTCGTATGCCTTGTCGACAAGCAGGCGTGTCCGCTCCACTTTCTCCACCGTGTAATGCGTGGTGCACGAGACCATGGTAAGAACAAGGGCCATGGTCACCATTTTCAAGCACTTATCTTTCATCATACCATCTATTTTTCTGCGAATTTACACATTTTTTCCCTTACACATTCAAAATCATGGAATAATATTTCAAAGATAGGAAAAAAAGTATTACCTTTGCACCGCTTTTTTGCGTAACCGATGACAGGAAGAAGAGTTGCCTCGTTATGTTGCGCAGAAGGACACATCATTTCAAACATTGCTAAAAGATGGATTTAATCAAAGTTGCTGAACAAGCATTTGCAACTAATGTAGCCGAGCAGGCAAAGGCCGCCGGCAAAAAGTTCGACGAGTTCCACCCTGGTGACACCGTAACAGTGGCCTATAAGATCATTGAGGGTAGCAAGGAGCGTATCCAGCTCTACCGCGGTGTGGTTATCCGCATCTCCGGTCATGGCGACAAGAAGCGCTTTACCGTTCGCAAGATGTCTGGCACAGTAGGTGTGGAGCGTATTTTCCCCATCGAGTCACCCAACATCGACAGCATCGAGGTCAACAAGCGCGGTAAGGTACGTCGTGCCAAACTGTATTACCTGCGTGGTCTGACCGGTAAGAAGGATCGTATCAAGGAGAAGAGGACACCTATCAAGGCTCAGTCCTAAATTGGAATGAAATAAAGGGGTTTCATGCATTGAAACCTCTTTTTTGTTTTGCATCACAACAACATCATTAAATCATACAAACACCATGAAGGAATTGGCATTGAAATATGGTTGCAACCCCAACCAGAAGCCCTCAAGGATATTCATGACCGAGGGTGACCTTCCGCTTGAGGTGCTCAACGGGCGCCCAGGCTACATCAACTTTCTTGACGCTCTCAACAGCTGGCAACTGGTGCGTGAGCTGAAAGCCGCCACAGGTCTGGCTTCCGCAGCCAGTTTCAAGCACGTATCGCCAGCCGGTGCCGCCGTGGGACTTCCCCTCGACGATACCCTGCGCAAGATTTATTTTGTCGACGACATCGAGGGCGAGCTCTCCCCTATCGCCTCGGCCTATGCACGTGCACGCGGTGCCGACCGCATGAGCAGCTACGGTGATTTCGTGGCTCTCAGCGACACCTGCGACGCCATGACAGCCAACTTGCTCAAGCGCGAGGTGAGCGACGGTGTGATAGCCCCCGACTATACCCCCGAAGCCCTTGAGATTCTTCGTGCGAAGCGCAAGGGAACCTATAATGTCATCCGTATCGACCCATCCTATGTACCTGAGCCCATCGAGCGGAAACAGGTATTTGGCATCACCTTTGAGCAAGGCCGCAACGAGATTCGTCTCGACGACCCTTCGCTGTTTGAGAATATCCCCACACAGTGCAAGACTTTCACGGAAGCCGCCCGCCGCGATTTGATGATTGCCCTCATCACGCTGAAATACACCCAGAGCAACAGCGTATGCTATGTCAAGGACGGTCAGGCCATCGGTATTGGTGCCGGCCAGCAGAGCCGCATCCACTGTACCCGTCTTGCAGGCAACAAGGCCGATATCTGGTGGCTCCGCCAACATCCCAAAGTGATGTCGCTGCCATTCGTCCCGGGCATCCGCCGTGCCGACCGCGACAACACTATCGACGTATATATCAGCGACGACCATGACGATGTCCTGGCCGATGGCATCTGGCAGCAGTTCTTCACCGAACGCCCTGAGGTGCTCACCCGTGAGGAGAAGAAAGCATGGGTATCACAGCTTCGTGGTGTTGCCCTGGGCAGCGATGCCTTCTTCCCCTTCGGCGACAATATTGAGCGTGCCCACAAGAGTGGTGTCGAGTTTATTGCCCAGGCCGGTGGTTCCGTGCGCGACGACCATGTCATCGCCACCTGCGACAAATACGGCATTGCCATGGCTTTCACAGGCGTCCGTCTTTTCCATCATTAATCTGCGGTACTATGAGCAAGGGAGACGACATCGACTCCATCATCGAGGCTGGCATCGTCTGGGGTCGCGGCAGCAGCAGTGCGTCCGACAAGAAGGACAAGACCAAGACCAAAGCCAAGAAGAAGGCCTACATCACAGGAGCGCATGGCAGCGGCAGTGCCCGCCAGAAGGCCAAATACCGGGAGCAACGCTCCAAGCGCAGCAAGCGCTGACACTATTTGAGAGAAACGCGTTTCATGAGCACCATCCCATTGGTGACATGAAACTCATCAGGCGGCAGCTTCGGCTGCCGCTTGCTGTATAACACAAAGGGATAAAGAGGAGAAGCCTGATTGGTCTCAAAATACCCGAATCGCCGCATCGCCTCCATGGCCTCCGGCAAATCTGTATGCACGATGACGAAATCAGCCTCCTTTTTCCTGCAGCAATCCATCTGCAGCGAATCCATCTGGGGTGTGGCACCGCTCTGTCTCGCCCAGTATTTGCAGGCCGGCAGGGCCTCGCTGCAGGTACCCACACCCATATATCCTCCCATGCTGACGATATGGGGATGGTCCACCTGTGCCACCACATACTCGTACTGGTAGAATTGTCGTCGGGCAATATTGTCCTGTGTGAAGAAATCGCCATAATCTGCATGCCTGAAATCGTGCGCCCACAAGTTGGAAACCACCACGACCACGGCTACCGCAGCGACTCCGCCCAGAGAAAGGTGTTTACCGACCTTTCTCCCACGGAGCAGCAGCACCGTCGGGAAAATCATCAAAGGCATGAGAATCGTAAAATAATAAGGCTTGACCCCCACGGGAGTTATCCTTAGAGGATTGACGAAATACTCTTGGATAAAATTATTCCAGGTGCCCGTGAGGAGGAAATAGGCTACGAACGGCAGCACGACAAGTGCCGTACCCGCCAAAGTAGCCACAATGACCGTTTTTACCGACTTTCTCAGGCGGTTGCGTGCAGCCACAGCCACCACAAACATGACTGCCACCGGCAGCAAGATGAGGTTCCATTTCATCATCAGCAAGGCGCCCAGCGACATACCCATGGCCGTCCAGCGCCTCAACCGGTGTCTCCCATATCCAACTATCAGGCAGGAAGCATGCCACAATGCCATGGACAGCCAGGGGATGGCGAAATCCTCGCACCTCACCTCGTTGTGAATGACAGGAAAGAAATAGAACAGCATCATCGTCCCCGCTGCAAGAAAAGCCTTGCGACGGTCGGCCAAGAACAGGTTGGCTGTCAAAAAATGAAAATAGAGCGTGACCGCATAAGCCACACACGACAACCAGAACACCCCGATGAAGTCGTGGTGGCTCATCAGGTATCCTATCCCATAGATGAGCCACAGCAGCGGCCCCTTGGAATCAGCAAAATCCACATAAGGTCTCAAGCCGCTCATCCATGCTTTTCCACACATGAAAAACCATCCTGAGTCGGCTTTATTGAATAGGTCGTGTGTATAGGAGTCCTTGGAAATCAGCAAAAGGACCAGGGAGACAACGATGGCCAGGGAGACAGTGACTTGATTAGGATTCTTCCTCGTCATCGTATTCGAAATCATCGAGATCCTCTACCATGTCCTCGTCCACGAATTCGATACTGTCGTCTTCACCCTCTGCGGCCATTTCCCACTGCAGATGCCCCATGTCCTTGTCGCGGTGCACCAACGTATCCTCCGCAGTAATGGTCTGCAATTTGTTGCTCTCGCTGTTCAACTCTATCCACAGCAGATTCTTGAGTTCCTCCAAACCCTGTCCGGTCACAGCAGAGATAAATACGGTCTGCACCCCTTCGGGCAAGGTCTCTTTCAGCATCTCTATCAGTTCTTCATCGAGCAAGTCGCATTTGGTGACAGCCAGCACACGGTGCTTGTCGAGCATTTCCGGATTGAAATTCTCCAATTCATGGAGCAGGACTTCATATTCGTGCTTGATGTCATCCGTATCCCCCGGCACCATGAACAGCAGCAGCGAATTGCGCTCTATATGTCTGAGGAATCTCAGTCCCAGTCCCTTACCCTCGCTGGCGCCCTCGATGATACCCGGAATGTCGGCCATCACAAACGATTGTTTGTCGTGATAACCCACAATGCCAAGCGAAGGCTCCAGGGTCGTGAAAGGATAGTTGGCGATCTTCGGTCTTGCGCTCGACAGGGCAGAGAGCAATGTCGACTTTCCTGCATTGGGAAAGCCTACGAGTCCCACATCCGCCAGCAGTTTGAGTTCGAGGATGATGGTCATCTCCTGCATGGGTTCTCCGGGCTGTGCGTAGCGGGGTGCCTGGTTGGTGGCCGACCTGAATTGGAAATTTCCCAGTCCGCCCCTTCCTCCTTTCAACAGGCAGACGACCTGTCCGTCGTAGGACACATCGCATACGAATTTACCCGTCTCGGCATCATAAACGACCGTTCCGCAGGGCACATCAATATATTCATCCTTACCTTTGGTGCCATGGCATTTATCCTTGCCACCGTTTCCGCCATGCTGTGCGAAGATATGGCGTTGATAGCGCAGGTGCAGCAGTGTCCAATAGTTGTGGTTTCCCCTCAGGAACACACTGCCCCCATCCCCACCGTCGCCGCCATCCGGTCCGCCGTTGGGGTTGTACTTCACATGCTTGAGGTGCATGGATCCGCGGCCGCCCTTTCCCGAACGGCAGCAGATTTTCACATAGTCTACGAAATTAGATTCCATGAGTTCTTATCGGCATCCTCATTTAGAGGTTGTCCACCACCTTGGCGATATCGCCGAATATGCGGTCAAGTGCTCCAAGTCCGTTAATCTGATGGCGAAGTCCCTCTTTCTCATACCAATCGATGAGAGGAGATGTCTGGTTATGATAGACGGCAAGTCTCTTACGGATCGTTTCCTCGTTGTCATCACTTCTCCCGCTCTCCTGGCCTCGTTTGAGCAGACGGGTCATCAACTCATCCTCCGGGACGTCAAGCTCTATCATGGCTGCCACACAATGGCCTCTCTTGGCGAGCATCTCCTTGAGAGCTTCAGCCTGGGGAACGGTCCGTGGGAAACCATCGAAGATGACCCCTTTATGCTCTGCACCAAAGCTGTCGTAAACGCCGGCGAGCATGTCAACGATGAGACTGTCGGGCACCAATTGTCCCTGGTCGATATACTCCTTGGCGATTTTACCCAATTCCGTGCCGTTTTTGATTTCAGCACGCAGCACATCACCTGTAGAGATATGATTCAGTCCATATTTCTCTATTAACAAGTCACTTTGAGTCCCTTTTCCTGAACCGGGAGCTCCAAAAATCACGATATTTTTCATCTTGTTGCTATTTGTTTTAATATCTTCCTCGGGCACGAGTGTATAAAGGTCTCTCAATCCTCTGCCCTGCTGGTCATAGTCCAATCCATATCCTAAGACGAAGTCATTGGGAATGCGTATTGCCACATATTCAATATCCAAATCCACCTTCAGTTTTTCCGGCTTGAACAGGAAGGTGCAAATATGCACCGACTCGGGATTGCGTGTTCCGATAGACTCCAGCATTCTCCTGAGCGTGAGTCCTGTTTCCACAATGTCCTCGATGATGATGATGGTGCGTCCATTCAGGCTCTCTGTAATGCCGAATACTTCGGTGACTTTTCCTGTGGTGGCGGTTCCCTGGTAGGAGGCCAACTTTACGAATGAAATTTCGCAAGGGATGGTGATTCTCCTCAGAAGATCGGCAGCGAAGATGAAGGCGCCGTTGAGGATGGCAATAAAGAGAGGATTCTTTCCTGCCATGTCACGATTGATTTTCTCAGCCACAGCATCCACTCTTTTGAGAATTTCTTCTTCGGGGATGGAAATTCTGAATTTTTTGTCTAAAACCTGAATAGTGTCCATAGAATTTAGATATTTATTTTAGTGCAAATTTAATAAAATTATAGCAAACATTGTCTATGAGTTGATATTATTTTTGTAATTTTGCGGCAATATGAAGATATTTACAAGTACCCAAATCAAGGAGCTCGACAAGTATACGATTGATCATGAGCCCATTAAGTCTGTCGACCTTATGGAGCGTGCCGCCCGTGCCCTCACCACAGCGATTACTGAGGAATGCGGCGTAGGCACCCCGCTGGTAGTCTTTGCCGGTCATGGCAACAACGGTGGTGACGCCCTGGCTGTCGCCCGCCTGTTGGCTCTCCGCAGCTACGAGGTGACAGTCTATCTGTTCAACATCAACAACAAATTGTCTGAAGACTGCAATGAAATGCGTCAACGGGCCCTCGAATGCAAGGAAATCAAGCATTTCGTGGAAGTCACCCGCGAGTTCGACCCACCCCAACTGACTGCCGGAACGGTGGTCATCGACGGTCTGTTCGGAACGGGATTGAGCAAGCCGTTGGAAACCGGTTTCGCCTCACTTGTAAAATATATCAACCAGTCACCTTGCCGTGTCATCAGCATCGACATGCCCTCCGGCCTGATGTCGGAGAGCAACACCTATAACATCCACAACCATATCATCCGTGCGGATGTGACCCTGACGCTCCACACGAGGAAACTGGCGCTGCTTTTTGCCGACAACCAGCCTTATGTGGGTCGTTTGCGTGTGCTCGACATCGGTCTTTCTTCCGACTACATCAACAAGACGGATACTGCCTATACCATTCAGGAAGCCTCCGACCTGCGCCCGCTGGTCATTCCCCGAAGCGACTTTGCCCATAAGGGCACGATGGGTCATGCATTGCTCATCGCCGGCAGCTATGGCATGGCTGGTGCCGCAGTACTCTCCACACGCGCCTGCCTGCGCTCTGGAGCCGGCAAGGTCACCGTGCATACGCCCAAATACAACTGCGACATCATGCAGATTTCTGTTCCTGAGGCAGTGATTCAGCTTGATGACGAGGACACCTATTTCTCCGAGGATGTGCCCGCTGATGAGTTTGACGCTTTGGGTATAGGTCCCGGACTGGGACAGTTGGAAGGCACAGCCATTGCACTGATAGCCCAGTTACGCCGTTCGCAGGCCCCCATTGTGGTGGATGCCGATGCATTAAACATTTTGGGCAGCCACCGTGCTTGGATGCAACAGTTGCCCAAACATCTGATTCTGACACCACATCCCCGTGAGTTCGACCGTCTGAGCGGTTCCCGCAGCAGTGATGATTACGAGAGATTGATGAAAGCTGTCGACATGGCCGTCCGCCTACAGGTCTTCATCATTCTCAAAGGACATTATTCTGCACTGTGTACACCCGACGGCAAGGTGATATTCAACAGTACCGGCAACTCCGGCATGGCAACGGCAGGCAGCGGCGATGTGCTCACCGGCATCATTACCGCTCTACTCGCCCGTGGCTATCACCAGCGTGAGGCTTGCCAACTGGGTATGTACCTGCATGGTTTGGCCGGCGACTTGGCCGTATGCGACAAGGGCAAGGAATGCCTGGTGGCCAGCGATATCATAGACTATCTGCCCGAAGCATTCCGCACCCTCTGAGGCGTACCGACTGAAATCCGCTTACTTTGTCACACTAATAGATACTGAAGAGCCATCCTCGCCATGGAAAACGATGACGAGGGGATATTCGTTGGGATACAGCCGGGTATCCACATCTACCTCTTTGACGCCACCTAAAACAATTGTTTTCAGTTTCTCTCCGGAGAAGCTCACATATTCCACCTTCTCTATAGGAGTGGCGGATACAGCATGCATCATACCCTTGCTGTCGAGCGTGGCTACGACATCCAACTCTTTGTCGGGAACGGCAACAGTTGTGGAGTTGCCAAGGGTCTCTTCATAGCCGTCAGAGATTTCAAAACCCATGGATTTGAGCATCTTGATGCCATAACGGGTTCCCAGCGTACGGTATCCCTGTGTGGTGAAATGCACCCTGTCGGAAGCAGCCTCACAACCCTTGGAAGAAACGACATAGCAATTGGGTATCACTTCGGGCAAACGGTTTATCACCGGATTGATATGGGCGCAGACACCATTCTGGTCTTCATTGACCGCCTCACCGGCAATCAACGGCACCCTGGCAGAATCAAGATGAAGGTCACTCATCAAGTCTCCATAGATTTTCTTCACTTTCTGCAACCATCTGTCACCATAGGCATCCGTTTCGCCCTGATGGAAGAGGATTCCCCTGATGACGCCATATTTCTGTGCCTTTTTGGCCATATCCACCATTCTCTTGTATGGATTTCCTCCATAAGCGGCAATTTCGTTCAAAAGCCACCTCCGGGTGATGGTGTCGGTGTAATTCTTGTAACCATCCTTGTCAAACAAATCGATGGCACATCCGTCGACAGCTACATACACCACACCTATCCTGACGTTGTCGGGATAGTTCTTGCGCATCGTCCTTCCAAAGAAATCAACGAGTGACATACCGGAATTATAGCGGCAGAGAGGAGGCACGGCCAAGCGCCATTGACCCACTTTTCTTCCATCAGGCCCATCGAGAGTCGACAAACTGAGAAAACTTTTATCCACCACTTTGTCGGCCTCAGTAATTTCACCCTTTCCTACCATATTCGACTGTCCGAAACACAGGAAGATATAGAAGAACTCATCTGGTTCTTTCGGCTCTTCCATGGTCTGTGCCTTGCATGAACTGACCAAAAAGACACAGGCAAGGCAAAGCAGCAGTGTAGTCCCAAAAAAATGTCTCATATCACTAATTCTATTAAATGTTGTCGCTTGCAAAAATATCTATTTTCAACAGATTTTGCAACATTCAAGGTCATAATAATTTCAAAACGCACCAAAAAAAGGGGCTTCTTGCGAAGTCCCTTTATTGATAATGGTAAAAACCGATTAGTCGAGGATAGCCAATTTGTTGTCAGAACCAAGCACATCAACAATCTTGTGCTTGTACATCTTCTCCATCTCGTCGCGGGCTGGACCACAGTACTTACGTGGGTCGAACTCACCCGGTTTCTCTGCCAATACCTTGCGGACAGCAGCGGTGAAGGCCAGACGTGAATCGGAGTCGATATTGATTTTGCAAACAGCGCTCTTGGAAGCCTTGCGGAGCTGCTCCTCAGGAATACCAACAGCGTCGGGCAGCTTGCCACCATACTTATTGATGATGTCAACATACTCCTGTGGTACGGAAGAAGAACCGTGGAGGACAATGGGGAAGCCAGGCAATTTCACCATGATGGCATCGAGCACGTCGAAAGCCAATGGAGGAGGCACGAGTTTTCCAGTCTTCGGGTCACGTGTGCACTGCTCTGGAGTGAACTTGTAAGCACCATGAGAAGTACCGATGGAGATAGCGAGTGAGTCAACGCCTGTACGGCTCACGAAATCAATCACTTCCTCTGGTTTGGTGTAATGGCTTTCAGAAGCCACCACTTCGTCCTCAACACCAGCAAGCACGCCCAGCTCACCCTCAACGGTAACATCAAACTGATGTGCATACTCCACCACTTTCTTTGTCAGGGCGATGTTCTCCTCATAGGGAAGAGAGGAACCGTCGATCATTACTGACGAGAATCCCATATCGACACAGCTCTTGCAAGTCTCGAAAGAGTCGCCGTGGTCCAGGTGAAGAGAAATTTCAGGATGCTTGCATCCCAGTTCCTTGGCATATTCCACAGCACCCTGAGCCATATATTGCAGGAGGGTCTGGTTGGCATAGTTGCGGGCACCTTTCGACACCTGAAGGATAACAGGCGATTTCAGGTCGGAAGAAGCCTTGATGATAGCCTGGAGCTGCTCCATGTTGTTGAAGTTGAAAGCGGGGATAGCATATCCGCCATTGATGGCTCTTGCAAACATCTCACGGGTGTTGACAAGACCTAATTGTTTGTAGCTTACCATAATTTGTCGTTATTGATTAAGAATTGTAACTGATTGCAAAATTAGCATTTTTTATCGGCAATTCAAAAAGCTTTCCCCGTTTTTTTAGTCACCCGACAACGGAATCCACCATCAGACCCCCCCCCCACAAAAATCGACGGACAAATGCAAAATGCAGATTGCAATTTCATCTGTAAAAAGGATAAAACAAAGGTAGTGCCTTGACTTATGAGTCATAGCAACTGACCTTTGTGCGATGTTAAAGCAAGGGGAAAGGTCCTTTGTCCTAACGTATTTTCAAAATGTTTCCGTCTGACTGACGAATGATTTTCAAGCCTGGGTGTGACATGTCGATGCGGCGGCCTGCAACGTCATAAACCTCCCGGTTAACCACACTGCCTCT
>CACXDY010000119.1 GCA_902766505.1 uncultured Prevotellaceae bacterium | reverse complement strand
TTGGTTGGGCTTGAGCTCACGTGTTTTGGCAAAGGCCTTCAATTCGCGGGCTGGTTTCTCCAGCCCGCCGGCGGGAGCGCTGACATATAGTTCTACAACCTCTTTGCCTACCCTCTTGCCTGTGTTGGTAACGGTGACGGAAGCCGTGAGACCATCCTTGGTGGCTTTGACTACGGGCTTGCTATAGGAGAAGGTCGTATAGCTTAGGCCATACCCGAAGGGATAAGATACGGATTTGTTGGAGGTGGTGAAATAACGATAGCCAACGTTGATATCTTCTACGTGTTTCGTGTAATCTTGAAATTCCACCTTTTCGTTTCCACGTCTGCGGCCAGCAGTCGTAGGCCGTACGTTGGGAAAACTGGCACTGGAAGGCAGGTCAATGAGGTTGTTGGGCCATGTCATGGTGAGCTTTCCTGAAGGATATGCCTTGCCGGTCAGTACATCGGCCACAGAATAACCTCCCTCTTGTCCAGGCTGCCATGCAAGGAGAATGGCATCGGGCATCGATTTCCAGGAGGCTGTTTCAATGACATTACCCATATTGAGTACGACAATAACGGGCTTGTTGGCCATGTGGAAAGCATTGCAAACGTCTGTGATGAGCTGTCGCTCAACATCTTTGAGGGTAAAGTCACCATCCTCCTGACGGTCGGAACCCTCACCTGCCTGACGGCCTAAGGTGATGATGGCAAGGTCGGACTCCTGGGCTTGGGTGTTGATGATGGGACGGCTGACGGCCATCTCAGGAAGAACGGCCTTGCCCCAGAACCAACCACCTCGAGCAGGACCGGCGGCTGTTAAACAATGTTGATAGTTTTGATAACTCTTGTAGAGGTCGGCGAGTTTGGCATTTACTGTCAATCCTGCTTCGGTGAGTCCCTGCATGAGGTCGATGGTGTAGGCTTTGTTCACATCACCGGAGCCAGTGCCGCCGGCAATGAAGTCGTATGAAGTGATGCCGAAGACAGAGATGGTCTTCGTGCCGTCCATCGGTAGAGCCTGCCCCTCGTTCTTAAGTAGAACCATGCCCTCAGTGGCGCTTCGGCGCGTCACCTCAGCATGGGCTTTCAAGTCGGGCTTGTTGGAGTTTTGATAAGCACGGAAGGCTGGGGTCTTGACAAGATATTGCAGGATGCGTTTAACGCAGATGTCAAGGTCGGCTTCTTTCAAGACACCACTCTTTACCTTCTCTACAATGTCTTTGATTTGTGCGTCGTTGCCAGGCTCCATCAGGTCATTGCCTGCCTGAATCTGGGCAGCCGTATTGCGCAAACCTGTCCAGTCGGTCATGACGATGCCATTGAAACCCCATTCATCGCGCAGGATGGTGGTGAGCAACTCACGGTTCTCTTGGGTGAAAGGACCATTAAGACGGTTGTAGGATGACATCACTGTCCAGGGTGCCGACTCTCGAACGGCAATTTCAAACCCCTTTAGGTAAATCTCGCGGAGGGCACGTTGTGACATTACCTCGTTGACTCCCATGCGGTTGGTTTCCTGAGAGTTGGCTGCGAAGTGCTTGACAGAGGTTCCCACCCCCTGACTTTGTACTCCTCGCACATAAGCGGCGGCTATCTTACCCGTCACAAACGGGTCTTCTGAATAATACTCGAAGTTGCGGCCACAGAGCGGTGAACGGTGGATGTTCATACCAGGGGCAAGCAATACGTCGCAACCATATTCCAGAACTTCGTTGCCGATACACTTGCCTACCTCCTCTACGAGTTGGGTGTTCCACGTACAGGCAAGTGCAGTACCTACCGGGAAACCCGTACAATAGTAGGTATTGCTGTCATTGTCACGTTTCGGATTGATTCTCACACCGGCAGGGCCGTCTGTGAGGACTGTTGAGGGGATGCCGAGTCGCGGTATTGCCTGTGTGGCACCAGCGGCACCGGGAACACGTTGGGAATGGCCTCCTATCATGCCATTGTCGCCAGTCGTCGCTATTTGGCGGTTGCCGCCTACGACGAGCATGGCTTTCTCTTCAAGTGTCATGGCTTTGAGGACGTCGTCAACATTGTCCGTCTGCAATTTCACTTGGCCCGTGATGGTGCTGACACACCCCAATAGTATAACACAGATGGTCAAAAACTCTTTTTTCATAATGATGCTATTTAGTTAACTTCCATGGTACAAGTATGAACGGTTACCTCGGCTTCTGTCTGATTTTGTAACCTAATTTCAAAGAACCATCCTTTTTGTAATTTCTCCACAAATATACAAATGGTTATTTAAAGACACACCAATTTGTGCCATTTTTTTACAAAAGTAGCATGAATTGATACAGATGGACTTAATGGGTCGTTCCTGTTGTTTTTCGTGATGGCTGTATCTGATATTGTTCTGAAAGGATTTTATTTCATTTTTTCCAGCAAATTTGCCAATCCTTCGAGGTCACGGGCGTCCACCTTTAGGTCGAGTAGGTTGCCATCGCGGTCGAATAGTTTGTAAGTAGGCCAGGAGTTTACGTTCAGGTGGTGCTCGATGGCGGTCTGCTGGTCGTTGGGCAGATTGAAGTGAGCCACATTCGGGCCGCTGACGTTGTACTCCTTGATGACGTTCTCCCATGCCGTCTGCGGACTGCCGTTGGCCAGATAGAGGAACTGTATGTCGTAGTCCTTCAGGCGGGCGTACTCCTCGGTGGAGTGGCTGAGTGCTTCCCGACAAGGTCCGCACCACGTGCCCCAGACATCGAGCAGCACGAACTTGCCCTTGTAAGGCTCGAGGATTTTCTTCAGCAGTGCCTCGCCTTCTGAGAGGTCTTTGAGGTCGTCGGATGATTTGAGTACCAGTTTATCGAACTCGCGGTTCTCAATGGCGAGGTAGTAGTTGCTTTGCTTCTCTATCATCGGGATACCCACGTGATTGGCGACCAAGGCCTTCAGCGTGTCGATGACCATCGGCGACAGCGATGTGTGCGTGTTGACAATCTCATCGTTGACCAACCGTGTGAGCCAGATGTCTTTAAAGTCTTGGTCAGCACCCAGCGAATCGAGGGCAAAAGCCTCTTGCTTCATTCGAATGACGGAGCCGATACCGTTCTGCACTTTTTTGCTTCTCGGACCGTTGAGAATCTTGTCCACCTCAGCTATCATGTCGGCATTGTCGGCATTCAGTTTGTCGGCGATTTTCTGCTTCTCTTCTGGAGTCGGGGCTGCTTCTACCTTGGCATTGGTATCAATCCACCAGTCTTTCCATCGATTGAGCAGCGACAGTTCCTCGTCGTTAGAGGCTATCACGTCATTGTAATCATAGATGTTCCAATGCACCGTCCACACACGTTTGCGCATCACCTCGCGGAGATAATCACGCATGAATGGGGTGAAGTCACGATAGAGCGTGTAGGGTTTGATGACCTTTTGCCAACATTCCTTGCCCAGGAAGTCCATGTATTCCTGTGGAATCTCATGGTTTGGAAACAGGTAACAGGCCTGTGTCATCGACTCGCCTAAGATGTTCTGATAATATCCCGCCACGTAGTCCTGATAGCGCTGCGAGAGATGGGGGCAGTTGGCGACCCATTGCCCCAACTCGCTCATCTGCGCCTTTCTCACGCTGTCCGCCTGGGCAAGATAAGTCATGGGGTCAAGGTTTTGACTGTTATGGTCTATCTCGGCCGAAGCCCACGAATGGGGATGAGCCAGCAACTCGTTCTGCACGCGAACGTCGTCGCCCATCCACAGCATCTGCCTCGTCTTGAAGTCGTTGAGGAAGAAGTAGGTCTTGCCTGGCTCCAGCACGGTGCTCTTGGTGGTCCTGCCCCAGTCGAGAAAGGCCTGCGACGAATTGAGCAGCGGCATCTTAAGTATGAAGCGTCCTAATGAGTCCATCTTTGTGTATACACTCCCCTGGTCATGCTCAGTGCTTAAGATATTCTCCATGCCCACCTGGAATTCGCGGCCTTTCCGCTGCCAGGCTTCCTGCGGCATGTCTTTCAGCCAACCGATAATCGTCACGCTGTCACCTGCTCTATAGCCATTGTCCACAAAACCTTTGCGTGTGTCTTTCGTTGGGTAATCAGGCAGGGCGGTGCCGGTTATCGGACTGCAAGTGACGGGCTTAGCATTGCCAATTGCAATGGTGCGCAAGCCCTTTTTCATCTTACTCACCTTGACGTTGACAACATTGTCGAGCGCCAGGGTGTAGGCATCCTTCTTTTCCGTTTGGCTAACGATGTCATGCACCCTATTGTCATAGATGACGTGCTTTGGCGTAAATCCAATTAGCCAGTCACCCGTAGCCTCGTTGCGCCAGTATGTATCTGCAATGTCTGTGGGTAGGTTCTCAGTGTCGCGTACGTTGGCGAAGTTCCATGCATTAGGCTCAGCCACATCTATCATCCACGTGTTGGCGGGGATAGGCTCGAAGATAAGCGAAAAGTCCACCTTGCCGTCTGCCGGGATTTTATAAGGCTCGGTCAGCGAAATCACCGTCGCCCCCTTCACGGCATAATCCTTCCCGTCGGCGTGCAGCATAGGGGCGTTGGCGATGGGAAAAGAGTCTCCCGCCATCTGCTGAGGCAAATCAAGGTGGAAGAACACCTCGGTGCGGTCATTGCAAATTGATACTTTGGTTATGCTGATGACGGGTACGTTGACGTAGCCCGTCACGATATTGTTCCACACTTTCGTCTGTGCCTGTCCCACTATTGCCACAAAAGCAAGCAGGATGGTGATGATGGTTTGCCTGTTTGTCATGTTTGCTATTAATGATTCTGTATCTGTAAGGGATATCCACTTATAGAAATTTCAGCTGGTGACTTCATCCCCAAGAAATCGTCACTCAGAATGGTGCACAGTAAGCAGAGAAAGACCATATATCCCTTTCAGAGGCCTTCGTCCACATACGAGTACAAAATTACATGTTTTTAAAAGAAACCTTCCAATAAATAACGCTTTTTTTCGTAATCTATGGTCTAAATGCGGACCAACCTTCTTATAAAACTATTTTTACAGTGCTTGTTTTATATTTTCAACACTTTTGTTGTCGCAAATTTTGGTATAATTATAAGCCGATAAATGAAAAGGACAACCAAACGAGTAAAGTCTAATGAAAATAAAAAAGTGGTACAACTACATGAGTCGTACCACCTACTATTGATAAAGAATTTTATATCCTTACTTTACCTCCTCGAATGATATATTCATTGATTGTCAATGATTTACGAGAGTGGTGGTACAATTAAGAAATGCCATAAGCATCTTTAATGTTGTCTATCAATAACTATCGATAAGCATCCGTGTGATGCTCTTCT
>CACXDY010000118.1 GCA_902766505.1 uncultured Prevotellaceae bacterium | reverse complement strand
GCAGGTAAACCCTCACTCCATATACACAGCATGGGCAACCATGATGCACTGATTATCCCCCACATCCTCAAGGTTAGAGGGTGTGGGCTTTTATATAGGAAAAAGTGTACCCCATCATAGAAATAAGCAGTATTTTTATTTGCTTTTTCTTCACCCTTTTACTATTTTTGTCCATGAGAATAAAATGTACTGCTGATATGAAACGTAAATTCTTATTAATTATATGGGTGTTGGCCTTCATCTCCATCCCTGTCGCCGCAGGTGATGAGGTGAAAACCAGTCGTGTAAACTTCGATAAGGAACAGCCAGGTGGCTCTTCCAGTGTGTTGGTGGATTTCCCCCTTGGTGTCAACCAACCGGTGCGCCGGGCCATTATCGACTTTATATTGGAGAGATGTAAGTCCCTCAATAAGGTAGAAGATGTGGTATTCCCGTCCAACACTTGCAACGAGGTGACGTTTGGTAAATTTCTGGAGGAATATACTGCTGCCGTAAGTCGGAATTGTGCAGTTGACCAACATGACTATGCCGTATATATGGAAGATGAGTCCTACGAAGTGACTTGGTTCTCCAATCTGTCCATCCAGAAAGTGGCCGACACCGACCAATATGTAAGCTATGCGGCCTATCATGGTGAATTTATCGGAGGAGCACACGATGCCCGTGGTTCTGAAGCCGTCACCATCCGAAAAGCTGACGGGGCAAGGATTGACAGCCTTTTTGAGGATGGGGTGGCAGAGAAAATGCAGCACCTTTTGTGGAAATATCTTATCGCATCGGAAAACCCTGATGATTCGGCCGCGTATCGCGATGAAATCAACCAATTCCTGGAGGCTAACTATGGCATCCGCGACTATCTCCATCTGCCGTATGGTTCCAGTTATCTGGCTCCTGATGGCGTGCATATCCTTTATCAGCCTTTGGAAATCTGCTTCTGGCCGGGAGAACCAGAGATAGTTATTCCTCCCAAAGAAGCTATGCCTTTCCTCACCAAAAAGGCCAGACAACTCTTGTTCGACCAATAACTCTGTTGTCGCATTCTTTTGATTGTAGAGGGTGTGCCATAATAGACCACTTGTTTGATGGCGCTTCATTCGATTTATATATTAAGGTAATTCAACTTCCGTAAGTTAACAATATTCTAATATGACGGCGGTCTGAAAGGCCTACCAGACATCAGCCCAGGGCAACGCCCTGGGAATAATGGAAGGAAAAATGCGCCCTGAAGGGGCATAAGAATTGCCTGATGGACTTTCTTTTGCCCCTCTCAAAATGAATGTACTTAGGAATGCCCCTTTCGGGGCAGAACCAACGGTCACTGTTCGCAAAGCGAGGGAAAGTAAATCTTGCAAATCTATACAAATCCAACAAATAAGAGCATTGGATTTGAGAGATTTTGAACAGGTTTGTGAGATTTCTCGCCGAGGTGACTCTTTTTTTGATTCACTTGACCTATTTACCATGGGGTGCAGAGTTGCTATCTACGCTCATTTCGTAAACAAATGTTAAAACTCTGAGTTTTTTAAAAAAAGTAGCCGAAAAATTTGGAGGCTATCGATAATAATCCTACTTTTGCAGTGTACTATTAAAGTAGTACACTAAAACACTAAGAGGTTAAACATTTAAACGAAGCAAAAATATGAAAACGATTAGTTTCCGACTGACAGCTTTAATTGCTGCGATGATGATGACAGTGACGGGCTTTGCCAAACCTATGGATGTAGGTGGAAAAATCATCGACGAGAAGGGTGAACCACTGCCTTTTGTGAACGTGGTCTTGTTGTCCATGCCTGATTCTGCTTTTGTGGAGGGGGCGGTAACCGATGAGCAGGGCATGTTCCGGATTGTGACCGACAAAAATGATGGACTGCTGAAAGTGACCTGCATGGGCTATGAGACGAAGTATATAAAGGCTGCCAACAACCTGACCATACAGTTGAAGGAAGATACCAAAATAATAGGTGAGGTGGTGGTGAAAGGCCAGTTGCCCAAAACACACGTCAAGGGCGATGCCATGCGTACCACTGTTGCCGGCACGATATTGGAAAAGGCTGGTACGGTGTCGGATGCCTTGTCGAGGATTCCCTCATTGGAGGCCGAGCGCGATGGCGGTGTGAAAGTGCTGGGCCGTGGCGATGCCGAGGTATACATCAATGGCCGCAGGGTGCAGGACATGAAAGAACTTTCCCGCCTGCGCTCCGACCAGATACAACATGTGGATGTCGTGCAAAATCCTGGTGCCCGCTATGCGGCTTCCACAAAGGCGGTGGTCCGCATCACCTTGAAGAAGGCGCAGGGCGAGGGTATCAGTTTCATGGATAATGCCGGCGCTATGTATCAGTATGGCTACACCTTGACCAACAACCTCGATGTGAACTACCGCACCGGTGGTCTCGATGTCACGGCATCGTTCTGGGCAGGCCGCTACGGCCACGCAAAGAGTCTGCAGGAGAACGATATCGTCTATTATGTAGGTCCCGACCACTATGCTGGTCTCACCAAACAGGAGACAACTCAAATTTGGAAAGGATGGTCTCCACAGCTGCAGGTGAACTACATGGTCAACGAGAATCATAGCTTTGGCGCTTTCTACAAATATGACCGCCATCCCAGTGGTGAACTGAACAGCCTCTTCAATACCGACAACTATATGAACGGCATCTATGCCGAACGTTCCGAAAGCAAAATATGGCAGGATGAGAGCTTTAAAAAACACTTATTCAATGCTTATTACAACGGAAGAGTGGGCAATCTGGGCATCGATTTCAATGTCGACGGTCTCTTTGACGACACAAAGACTCCTGGCAGCACCACAGAAATAACGACTTCTGCACAGACCGACGCAGCCCCTGTGGCACCCACTTCCCGCACCATGGAGAGCAACACCAACAGCGGCAATAATTTCGTGGCTTCCAAACTCATCTTCAGCTATCCCCTCTGGATGGGTAACCTCTCAGTGGGTGGCGAATACTCCTACAACCACCGTACGGATGCCTATGACTTCACGGCAACTGATGCTGTGCCGGTGAAGGCTACGGATACGGAAATCAATGAGAGTTCTACGGCTGGCTTCATGGAATACGGAAGGGCTTTCGGCAAGGTCTACGCTCAGGCTGGTCTGCGCTATGAGTACCTCACCAACGATTACTTCAACTTCGGAAAACGTGAGGATGAGGTTTGCCGGCACTACGGCGACTGGTTCCCCACAGCCGTTATCTCCGCTCCCATCGGCAAGGTGCAGCTCTCTCTTTCCTATCGCCGGGATATCCAGCGCCCCAACTACGGCAACCTGACCAGTTCGACCATCTATCTCAACCGGTATTCCTTTCAGAGCGGCAATCCTTATCTGAAACCGACCTACACACACAGTATCGTGTTCAATAGTGCCTATAAGTGGATGAACCTGAACTTGAATTTTGGACGCATCAAGGATGTGGTGACCATGTCGACCGAACCTTATCCCGGTTCCGAGGACCCCTTAATCAGCCTCGTCAGACCTGTCAACAGCACCGAGGACTACAACCAGTTGGGTGTCAGCCTCACCGCACAACCTGTCATAGGCTGCTGGCACCCCATGTGGTATGCCTACTGTCTCTTCCAGAATTATAAGACTCCCTCGGCCGATGGTTCCATCCTCACCCTCAACCGTCCCTACCTCACCCTCGTATGGCAAAACGACATCGAGTTGCCAAAGAAGTTCCGCCTCAACGTTTCTGCCCAGTGGGCTACCAAAGGTGACTACAACAACAACCGAATCACCAACTACCGCTTATATACTGCCATAGGTATCCAGCGCGATGTCAACCTCCGAAAACTCGGCTCGCTGACTTTCGACCTCCGCTGCAACGATATCCTGAATACCAATAAGACCAAGGCCACTGTTTACGGTATCCGCGAGATATCGGTGGACAGCCCTGCCCGTCGCACGTTCACACTCGACCTCACCTGGAAATTCAATGAGGCTCGAAGCAAGTACCGCGGCTCCGGTGCTGGTGAGAAACAGAAAGCCAGAATGTGATATAAAGAGAATATACAGAATACAAAAAGAGGGCATGTTTTTACACGCCCTCTTTTTTGTATGGATGGTCAAAATTTATGCCTGACGGTATGACTCCAGGTCTTCTGACTTGAAGTTCTTGATGAAGGTATAGTGTGCGGCGCACTCTGCCTCGGCATGACGCACATACACCTGGGCACTTTGGGCAAAGAGCTCTGGCGCGCGGGTGGCATCATCGAGAATCAACAGCGACATGATGATGTCGGCAGTCATCTCATACAGACGGCGGGCCACGAAATCAGTCTTCTCCAAGTTGTTCTCTTCCTTCACCTCGGCGAGCACCTCCTCATATTTTGAGGTCATGGCGGCTACGCGCTCCTTGAGGGGCTTCAGGTCTTCGGCCACCTCGTTGTCGAGCATCTCGCGGATAATCGAGAGATAGGTGTTGTTGGTGATGTAGCGTAGGGCGGCCACTACTTGCAGCTGGGTCGTTCCCTCATAGATGGAGAAGATGCGGGCGTCGCGGAAGAGACGCTGGCTCTTGTATTCCATGATAAAGCCCGAGCCACCGTGGATGGAGATGGCGTCATAAGCGCTCTGGTTGGCATATTCTGAGTTCATGCCCTTGGCCAATGGGGTGAAGGCATCAGCCAGACGGGTGTACTTCTTCAGTTCCTGACGCTCCTCGGCGGTCAGTTGCTTGGTCTCGCGCTGGATGTCTTCCAATGCCTTGTAGATATCCACATAGCGGGCGGTCTGATAGAGCAGTGAACGGCCGGCATCCAGTTTGGCCTTCATGCGGGAGAGCATGTCGTAGACAGCGGGGAACTGGATGATTTTCTGACCGAACTGGGCACGCTCGCGGGCATATTTCAGACCTTCGTTGTAAGCTTCCTGCTCCACACCCACACTTTGGGCGGCAATGCCGAGACGGGCTCCGTTCATCAGAGCCATCACATACTTAATCAAACCTAAACGGGTGCTGCCGCACAACTCGGCCTTGGCATTCTTGTAGGTCAGCTCACAGGTGGGAGAACCGTGGATACCCAGCTTGTGCTCTATGTGGCGAACATCGAGACCACCGTTGCGCTTGTCGTAGATGAACATCGAGAGGCCGCGGCCGTCGCGGGTTCCTTCCTCCGAACGGGCCAGCACGAGGTGGATGTCACTGTCGCCATTGGTGATGAAACGCTTCACACCATTCAGGCGCCAGCAGTTCTCCTTCTCGTCAAAGGTGGCCTTGAGCATCACGCGCTGCAGGTCGCTGCCGGCATCAGGCTCGGTGAGGTCCATCGACATGGTCTCGCCGGCACATACGCGCGGGATGTATTTCTGGCGCTGCTCCTCGCTGCCGAACTCATAGAGGGTGTCGATGCATGACTGCAGGCTCCAGATGTTCTGGAAACCGGCATCGGCAGCCGAAATCACCTCGCTCAACATCGAGAAGGTCACGTTGGGCAGATTCAGACCGCCATAGCGGCGGGGCATGGAAACACCGTGGAGACCTGCCTTGCGGGTGGCTTCAATGTTCTCAAAAGTCTTTGAGGCATAAATCATGCGCCCGTTCTCCAGATGTGGTCCCTCAAGGTCCACACTCTCGGAATTGGGCTCCAGGATGTTGGCCGCCACGTCGCCGGTGATTTCAAGGATGCGCTTGTAGTTCTCGATGGCATCCTCATAGTCGATGGGAGCATCGGGATATTGTGCTGCGTCGGCATAGCCGCGCTCTTTCAGGTCAACGATGCGCTTCATCAGTGGATGGTCGAGATGGAACGCG
>CACXDY010000117.1 GCA_902766505.1 uncultured Prevotellaceae bacterium | reverse complement strand
TTGTGGGGGTAGTCGCTCATCAGACTCACGAAATAGGAATAGCCCATGAAACCAAGGCTCCGTTCTTCGAGGTAAGCCACTGGCTCGGGGGTGTCGATACCTGCTTCCAGAAGCCGTTGGGCATAGGTGTATGCACGCATACCTTTGGGCATGCGCAGATGCCAGGAATAGACAGCGGCATTAAGACCATGGGGCTTGTGATAGCGTTTCACGCATAGCCGGCGCCCGTCGGGTGCGGTCATCTGCTTGATGAGGTTGCGCCCGTCCTGAATGGTCTCGCCTGAGGTCTCCATCGTTTCCGGAATAGAGGCGATGTATGCCTCTATCTCCTTATATTGGGGATTCATCAACTGGATGGTGGTCATGGCATCGGGTCTTGATTGGTCATCTTGAAATACTTTTCGGCCACCATTACTTGCAGGGCACGTTCGTGGTGCTTGTTTCGGAATTGCCGTAAATACTCGTGGGCATGGGCGATGATGGCTTCCGCCTCTTCGGGATGGTCGATGTAGTATTGCATCTTTTCGATAAGGTCGGAAAAATCCGACTTTACCTCCACATAGTGGTAGTTGGGTATCAGCGTTCCTTCCATAAACCAAGTCTCATAGCGCAAGGGGGGAGAGACGGCGAGGGAGTTTGACGACATCACCCATTTCAGACTCGTTGCCACGTCACCACCCTCGATGCAGGCAATAAACTTATAAGCCAGTTGGTCCTTGATGCTCATGAAAGGTTTCACGCAGTCGGTTTGGGTGTCATCGGCTTCTTGCCGGGTCTTTCCGATATCGCACATGGGGTGATTCAGGTATTTGCTGATGAGCAGTGACCGTTGGGGACTCATGTTGGCCCAGGTCACGCGCATGACTATCATATTCTTCTTTTCTGCAAAAGACAGATAGTCGTCAACAAACCGGAAATGCCGCCTTTTGTTGAGCTTGAGCACCACGGAGTTAGCATTGTCGCCACTGATGGGACGGCTCTTCACAAAGGTGGGTTGTGGAGGGACCGTGGTAATATCACCGAAAAGATAGCGGAACTGCAATTTGGGGTTAAAATAGCGGATAACTTCGTAAAGATCAAAGAAATATTTGGTCAGTCTTTTGGTCTTTTTGTGGAAGGGATATTTCAGCTCCTCTCCTTTGATGCCTCCTTCTAAAGACTGAGGCTGGTTCAGTCGACAATAGTAGTTGATGCGGCGCTCCACTTCTTCGTTGCGGGGGATAGCGTTCTGCCAATGCCGTAGGCGCAGCTTGTACAGAAACCGGGGTACCAACAGGTAGTCCGCAAAGTTGCGGATATAATACCAGATTTGGGAACTACCCTTTTGCAAACCAGAACTCATGTGGTATATCTTTATGACGGTTTATTCTTTTAAAGCACTATAGTGAAATGCCTTTTTCCTAATGAGAACTCATCAAGTTAAGTCGTCCCAAAGGCGGCGACGGCCATCGTCCTTGAAGAACGTGAGCATTCTTTTGAAACGGCTTCTCAGAATGTCGGTGGATAACTGGCGGCGGTTGTCCTTTTTCGAGGTGACGGGGTCGTCAAAACTTAGGATATCTTGCTGAAATGTTCGTATGGTGATTCCGTATTTTCTCAGAAATTGCAGCGAACCGCTGTTTTTCCTTACACGATGTATCGACTTGCTCATGAAATGATAGGCAAGACTGTTGCCTATACCACGGAATTCCCTGACTCCGGCAAGCCATAGTTTCGCCGAAAAATCCGGGTCGGAGCCCATGCCTGGACTAAACTCTATGCTATAGCCCCCGACGAGGTCCCAAGTGTCGCGATGAACGATATTGGGCGGTATGGTGCTACCCATCCAGTCTGTTGTCTCATATTGAGTATATTCTTTCAATAACTGCTGCTCTTGGAATTCATCAACAGTTGTTCCGTAATGTCCTTCTGGAGAACAGTTCTTCCGATTTGAAGAGGCAGCCGGCTGGATACACGTCGAGGAGAGAAAAAATAGTTTTGTGCCTATTTTCTGAATATGCGAATAGAGTGCGGTGTCCCAATTGGGACATACATACATGTCGTCATTCATGTAAACGATGTAGTCGGTGCTCACCAAAGGCCGCAAACCATTGAGCGCGAAACAAATGCCTATGTTTTCAGAGGAAAAGGTGTATTTGATGGCTTGTTGCTTCACCCATTCCAATGTACCATCCGTTCCCTCATTGATATGTACCAGGATTTCATGGTCGGCATTGGAGTTCCTGCGTATGCTGTCAACGCATAGCTTGAGGTAGTCGAGATTGTTCCAAGTAGGAATAAGGATAGAGAATCTTTCCATGTCTTTCTTTTCGATACTCTTGCTGAATAGGATTATGACAGTAATTTCTGGTAGAGAGCGAGCAGGGATGCCCCCATGGATTCATCATTGAACTGCTGCGCATAGGCCTTGCCGTTTATACTCATCTGGCTGTATAGTGACGGGTCTTGGGATATCCGGGTCAGTTCCTTTGCCAAGGATTCATGGTCGTTGGGACCGATATAAATAGAGTGGGGACCTCCTGCTTCTTCCAGACAAGAGCCTGTGGCAGCGACAACGGGAATGCCACATGCCAAAGCCTCTGCCACAGGCAGTCCGAATCCCTCGTAGAGTGACATATAGGCAAACAAGTGTGCACCATGGTAAATGGCGGGAAGATCCTCAGCCGGGATATGGTTGAGGATATGTACACGGTGGTCTACCTGTTGTTCCTTGGCCAGTTGCACCAAATAGTCCTGATAGGGGGTGGGCTTTCCCGCCAGCACCAGATGAATAGTCGTGTCAAGATGGCGCATGGCACGCACAAGACATTCCTGGTTTTTCCTTCGCTCCAGAGTAGCCACACAAAGGACGTACTTCTCAGGCAGTTGATGTTTTTCCCTGACGGAGGCTATCTGTGCTGGCAAGACAGGTTGGAAATAGACCGGACTGATACTTTGGTAAATGACGGTGATTTTCCCGGCCTCTATGCCGTAATATGATATCAAGTCTTCTTTCGTGCGCTGGCTGATGGTCACCACCTTGTCTGCTACACGGCAGGCGTAACGTGTCTTCTTTTTCAAAATGATACGTGCGCTGCGCTTGTACGTCTCGGGATGGGTAAGGAAAATCAAGTCATGGATGGTGACCACTTTCCGGCATTTCTTGCACCGGCTGATGCCGAAAGGCAGTTCATTGCTCAGTCCATGGAAAATTTCGGCGTTCCTGTGCTGGATGTCAGAACACGACAGCCAGATTCGCCACAACTCATACAATAGTCCATGACGAAGATACCGGGGCGGCTCTATCAGTTCCACACCTGAATTGATTTGTGATATAGCCTCTTTGCGTCGGCGTGAAGGCACAAACAGCATCACCTGATGACCACAGGCGACCATGCTGTTCACGCAGCGGCGGCTGTAGTTGCCGATGCCTGTCAGGTTGATGGCTGCTTTTTTCCCTTCGTAACCGATTCTCATGATGAAGTAGTTGGTGACGGATTATTTGCTTTCGCCACGCATATAGGCTTCTACACCCTCTATATCCTTGCGTGTGTCCACAGAGAGTGATTTGGTATGGCAGTTGTAGTAGTAAATGGGCACGTTGTTCTCAATGAAACGGAACGAGTCGTTCTCCTCCATACGTTCTATGGGGCCTCGGGGTGTTTCGTGATAGAAATCAAGGGCGGCATGGTTGAAGGCACCTACACCCACAAATTTCTGGTAGACATAGTCAAGGCTTCCCTTGGGATAGGGTATCGGACTGCGTGAGATAAACAGGCAACGATGGTGGCTGTCGGTGACAATCTTCAGATTAGTAGCGTCCACCACTTCCACGGGATTGGTGAAGTCGGTCATCAGATTTGAGACATAGAGTTCACCCTCACCAATGCTGTCAGGTATGCATTGGATGATGGCCTCACGCTTGAGAAGTGGCTCGTCACCATTAACCATCACATACAGGTCGGCGTCTATTTTGGTGGATACCTCATAGAGACGCTCGGTGGCGGTGTCATGTGTGCTCTTGGTCATGATCACCTTGGCTCCGAAAGACTCGGCGGCATCCTTGATTTTGTCGCTGTCGGTAGCAACGTATACCTCTGCGAATTCCTCGACCTCTAGACAATGCTCGTATACCCATTGTATCATGGGTTTCCCGCAGATGAGGGCAAGAGGCTTCTCAAAAAAACGTGATGATTCGGCACGGGCCGGTATCACACAGATTATTCTCATTTCTTCTTTAGTCATATTTCTTTGTTTGTTGAGTTTTGTTCTTGTGGTGTGTTGTCTTGGCGGTGATGCTTCCACCGTTTGTGCGACCATAGCCATAGTTCTGGACAACGGAGAATGTCGCGTTCGAGCAGTCTGAGGTACAGCAATGAATAAGGATGTTCGACTCCTTCAAAACTGCCGTCGGTGGGCAAGACCATGTCATGGACGGTCATGTCGTAATGACCGCGGCGCGGACGGCTCACCTCCAAATAGAGGAATTTGGCATCCACACGTTGCCCGATACGCTCACCGCCCGTCAGATAGGGTGTGTCCTGATGGAGGAAGGTGGTCCAACTGTCAAGGCTGCGCCGCGTAGGACGTTGGTCAGAAATGAGGCCGAGCAGGAACGTTCCTGCTTCTCTCCTCATCCTGAGTATCTCCCATCCCGCTTGATATTGAGTTATCAGCCGTGTGTGGTAGCGTGAGCGGATGGTGGTCATCAGATATTCAAACGCAGGGCTTGCAGCTTGACGGTATATTTCACAGCATAGGGTGGGGCGGGTGATTCGGCGGGTGATTTCCTGCACCCATTCCCAATTGCCATAGTGGCCAATCATGAGAAAGGCTGGCCGATGCTCATCGGCAGCTTGCTCTATGAGATGAGCCCCTTTGACAGTGACTCGCTGCTGCATTTCCTTGTCGCTGATGTGCAATAACTTAATGGTTTCAAATATATAATCGCACAGTTGATGGTAGAATTTCCGCTCCACCTTCTTGCGGTCGGATGAACTGAGATGAGGAAGGGCTCTTTCCAGGTTGGTCCGCACCAGCTTGCGGCGATATCTCACCACATAGTGCAGTGTGAATGCCAGCAAATCGCTCAATATATAAAGCACACTCAATGGCAGCCACGCTAAGGGAATCAGTGCGTAATGCAGCAACTTACCCATGATGAGGCCCTCCTCCATTGATGATGATGTCGGCCACGCGGGTGGTGGCATTGGCATTGGCCATTGACCATTCGTGGGCTTTCTTCTTGATGTCCTCCATCTTGTCGGGATGGGTTTCCAATTCACGTAGCCAGTCGCCGAACTCCTTGCTGTTTCTCACCGATTTGCCAATACCGATGGCTGACATCTGGGTGGGAGTGACCTTGCGGTTGGTGTAGGGACCAAATGCTACGGGAAGACCATAGACAGAGGGTTCTATCACACTGTGGAGCAAGGGGGTGAATCCTCCTCCCACATACGCCCATTGACCATATCGGTAGAGTCGGGAAAGCATTCCCATCGTGTCGACAATGAGTACCTGAGCCTGACTCACATCGGTGCTGTCAGTGCATTGGGTATAGCGTAGGGTTGACCCTTGAAATGCACGCATCATCTTCGACAGGTTCAACTCGTCTATCTCATGGGGTATGACCAGGAACTTCAAGTCGCTGCGCTCATTGGCCACCTCACTCACTAATTTCAAATCATTGTCATCACTGACACTGCCTGCCACCACAACTTTATTGCCACTACAGAAGCGGTCGAGAATGGTATCTCTGAATGGGGCCTGTGAGACCGTGATGGCATTGTCAAACAACGGGTCGCCTGTTACCTCCGTGTTGGTGAATCCGGCACTGGCAAGGCATCGCCTCGATTCCTCATCGAGCACCATCATGGTGGTAAAAGCTCTCATGGCACGGCGATAGGGTTTCCCGTGCCATTTTAACAGATAGGAGTTCTCATGTACGATTGCTGATACCAGGAAGGTCGGAGTCTTCCGGCGGTGGAGTTCCTCTAGATAGTTCAGCCAAAATTCGGAAATGATGAAAACCGCCCGTTGAGGTTGGAGGATATCAAGGAAGGCCCTTGCGTTCTTACGTGTGTCGAAAGGCAGGTAGAAAACATGGTCCACATCGGGCATCTTATCTTTTCTGGCCTTTATCACTTCATATCCGGAAGGAGAGAAAAAAGTGACAACGATACACCGTCCAGGATTGGCCAACAGGTGGATGATAGGTCGGGCAACACCCCATTCGCCCAGCGAAGACATGTGTATCCACCACACCTCGCGGGTTTCTCCAGCCATCTCGTTTTGGATATTCTCCAATAGTCCTTGCTGGCCTCGCATGAACCGTACCATTTTGTTGTGGAAAAACCTGTCGAGCCTGGTCTTCACGATTAGGCTCATCAGGGATGAAGCTGCCTTCATCACGGCATTGTAAGCGACTGGCATATCAAGTCTTTGATTCTTCTCTTCCATAGCATACGCCATGGTGCTGCAAAGGTACGGATTAAATTGCTAATACACAAAGGATACATGAAAAAAGACAATAACGGAACACTGAAAAGTTCCCCACACCCTCTAACCTTGAGGATGTGGGGGATAATCAGTGCATCATGGTTGCCCATGCTGTGTATATGGAGTGAGGGTTTACCTGC
>CACXDY010000116.1 GCA_902766505.1 uncultured Prevotellaceae bacterium | reverse complement strand
TGAGGTGGGGTATATCATCAGCGGTATCAAGGATGCCAAGGAGGTGAAAGTGGGTGATACCATCACCCATGTGGCAAGGCCCTGCGACAAGGCCATCGAGGGCTTCCAGGAAGTGAAGCCCATGGTGTTTGCCGGTGTCTATCCCATCGACCCCACCGACTACGAGAATTTGCGGTCGTCATTGGAAAAACTCCAACTCAACGACGCCTCGTTGTCCTTCTTCCCTGAGTCGTCCGTGGCCCTCGGTTTCGGTTTCCGGTGCGGTTTCCTCGGACTGCTCCACATGGAAATCATCCAGGAACGTCTCGACCGTGAGTTCGATATGGATGTGATTACCACCGTGCCTAATGTGTCGTATATCGTCTACGACAAGCAGGGCGGTTCAAAGGAGGTGCACAACCCGTCGGGCCTTCCCGAACTGACACTCATCGACCATATCGAAGAACCCTATATCAAGGCCTCCGTCATTACCACCACCAATTTCATCGGGCCTATCATGACGCTGTGCCTCGACAAGAGGGGAGAACTGATAAGTCAGGAATTTGTCAGCGGAAACAGGGTGGAACTGAATTTCTACCTGCCGCTTGGCGAAATCGTCATCGACTTTTACGACAAACTCAAGAGCATTTCCAAAGGATATGCCTCGTTTGACTACTATATACATGGATACCGTCCTTCGAAACTTGCCAAACTCGACATCCTGCTCAATGGTGAGCCTGTGGATGCACTCTCCACGCTAACCCATCAGGACAATGCTGTGGCTTTTGGCAGGAGAATGTGTGAGAAATTGAAGGAATTGATACCCAGACAGCAATTCGACATCGCCATCCAGGCGGCCATTGGTGCGAAAATCATCGCACGCGAGACCGTCAAATGCGTCAGGAAAGATGTCACAGCCAAGTGTTACGGCGGTGATGTCTCCCGTAAGCGTAAACTCCTCGAGAAGCAGAAGAGGGGAAAGAAGCGCATGAAGCAGATTGGAAACGTGGAGGTGCCGCAAAAAGCATTCCTTGCCGTACTTAAATTGGATTGAAAAACATATCAGAAAGGAGTTTTTATGAGGGAACTGCACACAACGCGCGACATTGCCCGGGAATTGGCCAGAAAATACAGTACCATGACACATGATGAACTGGACATACTGGAGGGCATCCTCATCCCCCGGAAATTCACGAAGAATGAACTCATTCTCAAGGAGGGGGATGTATGCCGGGAAATACTGTATATCGATACCGGCCTGCTCCGTCAGTTTTATCACAAAAATGGAAGGCAGGTGACCGAGCACCTTGGTGTGGACGGCACGATTGTCATGTGTATCGAGAGCCTCTTCCGCGAGGAACCTACCAATCTGCAGGTCGAGGCGCTGGAGAATTCCATATGCTATGCCCTCCCCAAGAAACGTTTGGAGGAAGTGGCCCTTCATAATGTGAACATTCAGATTCTTTACCGCAAGATTTTGGAGGAGTCGTTGATTCTCTCGCAGGTGCATGCCGACCTGGTGAGGTTTGAGACAGCGCACGACAGATACAAACGTCTTTGCAAACTGATGCCCAAGGTGGTGCAGCGTGCTCCCCTCAACTACATCGCCAACTACCTGCAAATGACTCCCGAGACCTTGAGTCGTGTGCGCTCCGCCTCCTTATTGGAGTAATTTGCCCATGGATATCGAATGGAAGGACGGATTCTCCATCCGTGTCGGTATTGATGGAAATACCGTGTTGCTGTCGGCCAACAAAGAAGGTCTGTTGTCTTTGGCAGAGCAACTGAAATCGTTGGCTGAAGAATCTTCGGGCACGCATCTCCATTATGATATGTATAATTCACTTGAGGACGATTCCTCCGAACTGATAGTTGAGAAAATCGAATAGACTGTAGGTCTGGGGGAGTCATCAATCAAAAATCATAGGGACAGGTATTTGATTCTGATTATGAATCATATACCTGTCTTTGTAATAAACACAAAAAGAGTGCGTCATTCACGTAAGTGGTTGAAACACTCTGATAACCAAAGGTTGACATCATGTTGGCCTGTCTAACTGTTATTGGCTGGGTGCTCGTCTTGAATGGAGTGCCCTGCCGGTGGAGGCCGCATCCCTTTGGTGCTCATGAAATCCTTGTGATTTATCAGTCCTTTTGATTCTTTGATTCTCCAGAAAAATCGGGATTGATTTTTTGGTGATTTCGGTGGAAATGCTTACTTTTGCATAAAATTTAAATATTTATTTACTGAGTGCTATGAAATCACCTGCCCGCCATCTTTCTGGTTCTGTGATGTATCATATCCTGGCCATTGTTGTGGTCTCGATATGGGGTAGCACTTTGGTAAGCACCAAACTGCTGATGCATGCAGGGATGAGAGCCGAGGAGGTGTTTATGGCCCGTTTCCTGATAGCCTATATGGCCATCCTGCCCTTTGCGCCCAAGAAAGTGTTTGCTGACAACTGGCGCGATGAGTTGCTCATGCTGATGCTTGGCGTCACGGGCGGCTCACTCTATTTCATCACTGAGAATATGGCGGTAGGTATCACCTATGTCAACAATGTGAGTTTCATAGTGAGTACCTCGCCCATCATCACGATGGTATTCATTCTCATGCGCTACCGTTATCTGAAAGTCAAGCGCATCCTTATCATAGGCAGTCTGCTTGCCTTGTTGGGTATCGGCATCGTGATTTTCAATGGTCAGGTGATGCTCAAACTCAATCCCATGGGCGACTTGTTGGCCGCCGCCGCTGCATTATGCTGGGGAGTATACAGTTATCTGATAAAAATCCTTGGCGACCGCTATGACACGGTATTTATCACGCGGAAAGTGTTTTTCTATGGTGTGTTGACGTCGTTGCCGTTCTTCCTTGTCAACCCGTGGCAATACGACCTGACGGGACTGACCAATTGGCATGTCATGCTCAATCTGCTTTTCCTCGGTATGGTGGCATCGTTCATGTGCTTTGTCCTGTGGAACATCGCCATCACAAAGTTGGGTGCCGTTACCATCTCCAACTACTGCTACCTGATACCGATGGCCACAGTGGTATTCAGCGCGATATTCCTCGACGAGCCCATGACGCTGATGGCATACACCGGCAGCGCCTTTATCCTCGTCGGAGTCTATCTCGCTAATAAAGGATGTGCGGATGACTGATAATTAATGTTGCAGGTAGAGAAAACGCTTGATACTCTTCTTGGGTGTTTTCTCAAATTCCTCGGAGTGCAGACGGATGGAGGAAATCTTACTGTAGGCAGGCAACATATTGTTGAGTTCCTTCCGGTTTTGCTCCATAATGCTCTCCAGGTCGTTGTTGGTGAATCCCAGGGCATGAGCCTCATCCAAATCGGGATGTACAAGTCCCACCAATTTCTCGTCTTCCTGGATGACGATGCTCTCGCTGACCAGTGTCATGGAGTTCAGTTTGTCCTCAATCTCCTCGGGGTAGATATTCTGACCGTTGGCGCCCAGCAGCATATATTTGCTGCGGCCTTTGATGAACACGTTGCCTTCCTCATCGATGACACCCAGGTCGCCGGTGTGGTACCACCCGTCGCTGTCGATGGTCTGACGGGTGGCCTCCTCGTTCTTGTAATAACCCAGCATCACGTTCAGGCCCCTGGCCAGGATCTCGCCGGGGATGTTCTGCGGGTCCTTGCTATCGATACGCAACTCATTGTGAATGGCCACCTTGCCGCAACTGCCTGGGACAAAAGTGCGGTAGTCCTGATAGCAGATGATGGGTGCGCACTCCGTAGCACCGTAACCCACGGTGTAGGGGAACTCGATACGGTGGAGGAAGGATTCCACCTCCTGGTTGAAGGCGGCACCGCCGATGATCACCTCGAAGAAACGTCCGCCGAAAGCCTCAACCACCTGTTCGCGGATGGCCTGGCGCACTTTCTTGTTGATGACAGGCATATTGAGCAACAACCTCATGCGGTTGTTCTGTATTTTGGGGAATACTTTCTTTCTGATGATTTTCTCAATGACCAATGGCACGGCGATGATTACCACAGGTTTGATGTCGGAAAAAGCCTTTGCGATGATGGCTGGCGACGGCACGCGAGTCAGGTAGAAGATATGGCATCCGCGCAGGAATTCAAAAATAAACTCGAAGGCCATGCCATACATGTGAGCCATTGGCAGGATGCTCAGCACATTGTCACCCTTGTTGACATTCTTTCCCATGGCTTGGCAGGCAAAGTCGAAATTGCTCCAAAGGGCGCGGTATGGAATCATCACACCTTTCGAGAAACCTGTCGTTCCGCTGGTGTAGTTGATGAGTGCCAACTCCTCGGGAGATTCCTCTTTGTAATAAGCCACATTCTCCTGACGGAAATATTTGGGATATTTCTCGCCGAACATGGCATTGAGGTGCTCGCGGGCAAAGGTGAGTTTGTCAGAACGGGAGAAGAGCAGCGAATAGTCGGGGATATAGATAATTCCTTCTATGCCAGGCATCTTCGTCGGGTCGACTTGTGTTGACACCACATCACCGGCAAACAGAAGTTTTGCCTCGCTGTGGTTGACGATATTATGAATCTGGTCGGCGGTAAACTCATGAAGGATGGGAACGGCCACAGCCCCGTAGGTCAGGGTTGCGAGGAAGGCGGCAGCCCATCCTGCGCTGTTGCGTCCGCAGAGCGCAATTTTGTCACCACGTTTCACCCCGCTGTTTTCAAACATGATGTGGAGTTTCTCTATCTTGCGAGCCACATCGTGATATTGCAGAGTGATTCCCTTATAATCGGTCAACGCATCGGCGTTCCAGTTTTCCTTGATACTCTTTTCAATGAGAGAGTTGAAATTGGGTATTGATTCCATGATTTGTAGATTGACGTTTGCATGCCTTCTGTGACATATAGGCTGCTTGGCCATATTTTGTCAAAACAAAGTTTTGACTTTTGCACAAATGGTAAAATAATGTGCAAAGTTAACATGTATCTTGCACATTTCAAAAAAAAATGTGCATTATTTCACGCAGATGTGTAGGAATGTTAAAAAAAGGATATAAAAAAGGAAAAAATGCCGACTTTTAGAACAAGAACAGTCCTCTTTTTGTCTATTCAAACTTCATCGTTTTAGCAGGATGGATATGGGAGATGAGGAAACTTGGAGCAATCAATACAATGACACTGATGGCGAGTGTAGCCGCATTGATGGCAATAATGGCGGGAATGTTCAATTCCACTGGTACGACGTCGACATAATAAGTTTCCGCATCGAGGTGAATAAGCCCCGTGAACCGCTGCAGGACGCATAATCCGATGCCCAGCATATTGCCGATGGCCATGCCTTTGGCGATGATAAAGACGGCAAACCAGAGGAAGGTGTGCCGGATGGAGCGGTTGTTGGCACCCAGGGCTTTCAGTGTACCTATCATGCCTGTTCGCTCGATGATGATGATGAGCAGTCCGGAAATCATGGTGAATCCCGCCACAGCGACCATGAGAGCGAGAATAATCCACACATCGAGGTCGAGGAGGTTGAGCCATGCGAAGATGCTGGGATAACTCTCCTGGATGGTCAGAGAGGAGTAAGTGCTTCCATATTGGTCCTCGGTGTGGTTCACCTGGTCGATTAGTCGTAGGTTGACGTCATAACTATGTTCGAAATCCGAAACGGAGAGTTCGGCGCCACTGGCCTGGTCGGGTTCCCATCCGTTGAGTTTCACCACGGTATACAGGTCGGCGAAACAGATGCTCTCATCGAAATGCTTCAGGTTGGTGCAATAGATTCCGCAGATGGTGAACCGTCGGGTGCGCACGTTGTTGTCGCCCATGAAATAGGCGAAGATGCGGGTTCCCACGCTCAGTTGCAGTTTGTCGGCTATGATACGTGAGATGACAATGCGGTTAGAACTTTTCTCATCGCTGAAGGAGGGAAACTCACCCTCTTCCATATTGTTGGCGATGAAGGTAGAATCGAATTCCGGTCCCACACCCTTGAGCGTTACGCCCAAGAAGTCGCGGTCGGTTTTCAGAATACCCTGTTTGGTGGCGAAACGCTGCACGTGAGTTACTCCGGGAACATTCTGGAGCACCTTCATCATGCTGTCGTTCATGCACACGGGGTAGGGGGCATCGTGTTGAAGCGTCATATAGTCGGCCACGGTGATATGACCGCCGAAACCGATGACTTTGTCGCGGATGGTATGCTTGAACCCCAGTACCACGCAGACCGACACAATCATCACCGCCAAGCCGATGGCCACACCGGCCGTGGCAATGCGGATGGCGGGCCGGCTTACTCTCCGCCGGCCATCATTCTCGCCATAGATGCGTCGTGCTATGAAAAGGGGTAGATTCATCGTTACTCTTCGTCAACCCGTCCCGGATAAGCCTCGAGCGCCTTTCTCAGCACGACGAGTGCATGGATGAGGTCGTCTTTCTTCAGCACGTAGGCGATGCGCACCTGGTTGATGCCTGCTCCCGGTGTGGTATAGAATCCCGAAGCGGGAGCCATCATCACGGTGCATCCCTCGTAGTTGAACTTTTCGAGGCACCAGCGGCAGAATTTCTCCGCATCGTCGACGGGCAGTTTGGCCACTGTGTAGAAAGCCCCCATGGGAATGGGAGAATAGACGCCTGGAATGCGGTTAAGCCCGTCGATGAGGCATTTCCTTCTTTCCACATACTCATCGTAGACGTCGCGGCAATATTCCTCGGAGGCGTCAAGAGATGCTTCGGCTACGATTTGTCCTATTAGAGGTGGAGAGAGCCTTGCCTGACAGAATTTCATCACGGCAGCACGCACCTGGGCATTTTTGGTGATGAGTGCACCGATACGAATGCCACATTCAGAGTAACGTTTGGAAACGGAGTCGATAAGGATGACATTCTGCTCGATACCCTCGAGGTGGCAGGCGCTGATATATGGAGACCCCGTGTAGATATATTCGCGGTAGACTTCATCAGAGAAGAGATACAAATCGTATTTCTTCACGAGGGCGCTGATTTGGTTCATCTCGCGGCGGGTATAGAGGTAGCCGGTAGGATTGTTGGGGTTGCAGATCATGATGGCCCTTGTACGCTCGTTGATGAGTTCCTCGAACTTCTCTACCTTGGGCAGCGAGAATCCCTCTTCGATGGTCGTGGCAATCGTTTTGATTTTTGCACCGGCAGAGATGGCGAAAGCCATGTAGTTGGCATAGGCCGGTTCTGGCACAATAATCTCGTCGCCTGGATTGAGGCATGAAAGGAAGGCGAACAGCACCGCCTCACTACCACCCGATGTAATGATGATGTCGTCGGGTGTCACCTTGATATTATATTTGGCGTAGTACTCCACCAGTTTCTCCCGGTAACTTTGGTTGCCCTGTGAAGGTGAGTACTCGAGAATATTGCGGTCGATAGATTTCAGCGCCTCAAGTCCTTCCTTGGGAGTGGGGAGGTCAGGCTGTCCGATGTTCAGATGATACACTTTGATACCTCGTTTCTTGGCTTTGTTGGCCAAGGGTGCGAGTTTCCGGATGGGTGACTCAGGCATCTCTGTGCCGCGTATGGATATCTCAGGCATTTTTTTTGCGTTTTAAAGTTGCAAAGTTAATGCAATTTTTTCATTTGTCAAGACAATTCCCTGATTTTCTGACACGACAATCGGATTTCTGCTATTTCACAGACCATTCGAACAGTCCAGAGGCGTTATCCTCCGGCAATGTCACTTCCAGGCGCACAGCCGTGGTCTCCACGGGAGTGAAGTTCACTGTGCAGGCTTCCCCTTTCACGGTGGGGTAACGGTCGGCACCCGATACGGGAACCCATTCACCAGCATTGTCCTTATAGAGGATGCGCCACGATTTGGGCACGCGGCAACCGCCCCATGGTCCATCGTCAAACCAATAAACAGTGGCGCTTTGCACGAGGGAAGGTTGTGCGAATTGATAGGACAGCCATTCGGTGGTGTTGTTTTTGGGCCACCAGTGGAAATAAGGTATTGACCGGTCGTTCTCGTCATTCGGGATGAGACGGTCGTTGATAGCCGAGAGCGAGGCGGCCTGATGCGACGAGGCGATGGTGGCCTCGGATGCCAGCGTGGCCGGTTGTCCGGGGTTGGTGGCACTCAGTTCCTGCGCCAGCCATACCCGCATCTTTCCTGCTCCCCGGTGACACCAGGCATAGTAGGGAATCAGCCGCAGTTCCACATCGTTGACCGTGAGTCGTCCCTTTTTGTCGAAGTCGAGGGTTTGGGCATTGGTGTTGAGTGTTTTCACCTCTGTGCCGGCGATGGTTGTCTCGCCCATGGAGAATTCGGGTTGCTGGTTGATGAGTACGCTCATCAGGTCGAAATCATTGTCGGGCCATTCAGCACAGTAAACCAATGGTCCGCGCTCGATGCTGACCTTTCCCCTGTCGGCCTCCACTTTGCGGTTGGCTTTGACCACGCGCGGCTGCATGTCGAAGTGAATTCCCACCACATCGTTCTTGCGCCATTTGCGGTCGATGGTCAGGTAGCCGTCGCTGTTCAGTGTGGCCTGTGCCTTCTTGCCGTTAATCGTCACCTTGTAGGCGAGCCGTTTGCCGTCGGCATATTCATAGAGGTTGCTGGGCACCACCTCAGAGCGTACCCATCCGGGAATGCGGATTTTCATGGTCCATTGTCCTGCGGAGTTGTGGGTGACCTTGAGTGCGATGTCACCATCCCATGGATACTCCGTTGTCTGTTCCAGGCTCACGCGCTTGTCGCCTATGGTGAGGTCGGTCTTGTTGGACAAGAACAGGTTGACATAGACATTTCTGTCCTTCACGGCATAAACGTAACCGGGGAGTGAGGGGATGAAGCGGCAGATATTGCTTGGGCAGCAGGCGCATCCAAACCAAGCCTGACGCTGGTGCTGTCCCATGGATTCCAGTGGGTTGGGATAGAAGAAACCGTTACCCTCGAGCGACACACCGCTGATGAGTCCGTTGTAGAGTGTGCGTTCCAACACATCGTAGTATTTTGATTCTCCGTGGAGAAGGAACAGACGGTAGTTGACATACACGTTGCCGATGGCAGCGCAGGTCTCGCAATAAGCGCTCATGTTGGGCAATTCATAGTTCTTGCCGAAAGCCTCGCCGTTGGAGGTGGCACCGATACCGCCTGTGATATACAGTTTCTTGCCGACGATGTTTTCCCAGATGCGGTCGATGGCAGTGATGTAGGCCTTGTCGCCGGTCAGTGCAGCCACATCGGCCATTCCGGCATACATATAGGCAGCCCTGACGGCATGTCCCACAGCCTCGTCTTGCTCGACTACGGGCTTGTGGGCCTGTGAATAGTCATGGGTGATGGTGGTCTTTCCTCTCTCGTCGAGGAAGAACTTGGCCTCGTCGAGATATTTCTTGTCGCCAGTTACCAGATAGAGTTTGGCCAGCGCCATCTCGGCTATCTGATGTCCGGGCACCACGCGGGCCTGTCCCGGCTTGGGACCAACCTCCTTGCAGACCACGTCGGCATATCGGATGGCAATGTCGAGAAACTTGCGTGAGCCGGTGGCCTGGAAGTGTGCGATGGCACCCTCTACCATGTGTCCCAAGTTGTACAGTTCATGGCTCAGGTCCTCTTCCTTCACCCACCGCTTGTCGCCGGCCCACTCATGAGGATGCTGCGGATTCTGCGTACGTGCCGTGTAGAGGTAACCGTCGGGTTCCTGGGCAGCGGCGATGATGTCGAGTACGGAGTCGATATAAGCCACGAGTTTTTTGTCAGGATACGTCTGCAGGATGTAACTGGCACCCTCGATGGTCTTGTAGGGGTCGGTGTCGTCAAACGAAAAGCCTCCCACCTTGAACGTCTTGGATGGGTCTTTCATGTGAGTGGCTGCATTCACGAAATTGGTGTATCGCCCAGTCTCCTCGCATTTGGAGAAAGCAAGCGGGATGGTGACATTGCGGCTGGCTTCCAGTCGTTGTCCCCAAAACGTGCCGGGAGTGACTTTCACCTGTGTGAAGGGAACGGGAGAGATGGGATAGCCTTGTTTGGCGGTTTCCTGAGCCTGAATGGAGCACCATGACAGACAAAGGGCGATGATGGTGATGATTTTCCTCATGATAGATAAAATTTTCGACAAAGGTAGCGATTTTTTTTCATTATTCCTAATAAAAGAGTCTTGCTTGTCGTGCCTGTCACGAATTATGCGGATGGAGAATTTGATGCTTTTGGGGGTGAAAAAAGGCGTTTTTGGGGGATTTCGTCGAAAAAATCCCCGGAACTCGTCGAAAAATCCATCGATTTCGTCTGAATTCGTATTACTTTTGCACGTGTAAAAAATTGTTATAATTAGTGTTTTCCTAGCAGATTAATATATGTAGTGAAAAGGGAGTGTGACACGTGATGTGTCATACTCTCTTTGGTTTTATAAGACTTTCATCTTGTCGATAGACTTTTCCGGTTCATACCTGCCCCGTCAAACAGCCCCGCCCCCTTTTTCGTGAATTTCATCGAAAAAATCCCAAGGACTCGTCTAAAATAAAATTGTATTGGTCAGCACTCACCTTAACTTTGCAAGTGAAAAGAAACAAAAAATGTAAAACTATAAAAATCAACGAATATGAAAAAGTTATTTGCCATTTTAGTTATGAGCGTGTTGACAGTCAATGTAACCGTAGCACAGAACCATCATCGTGGACCAGTGATGAACCCTCATTTCGAGAAACTCGATTCAATCAGGAGAAGCCACTTCGCAAAATTCACTCAGGAAGGTTGGAAAAAACGCGTGAAGGACAACGAGAAGAGATGGGGCAAGCACATGGCTTGGGGAAACCATATGGGCCACCGGTCGTTTACCTGGCCAGGATTCACCATCCAGCCTCAGGAAGAAACCGCACAATTCGTAGGTGGCAAGGAGGCTCTGCTCTCTTGGATAGAGGAAAACATCACTTATCCCATCGCAGCCGGAGCCGTCAATGCCGAGGGCAAGGTAGTCGTTTCATTTGATGTGAACAATGACGGCAGCATCGGAAATGTGCACATAGAGGAATCAGCCAATCCGCTGTTGGACAAAGAGGTGGTGGCCATCATGGGAACTATGCCCAATTGGATTCCCGCCAAGCAAAACGGCAGAAACGTAAAGATGAAATATACACTCCCCATCAGTTTCACAGCCCAGTCATAAGAAACTCTTATTCTCTCTCTACATAATAAACAGCCCCGCTACTTCTTTGTTGAGTAGCGGGGCTTCGTATTTTTATTTGACTGCTAAGGAAATGACCTTGTCGACTGCTGCTGAGAGTCCGTCGGGGTCTTTTCCGCCGGCAGAGGCGAAGTGTGGCTGTCCACCACCGCCGCCCTTGATGAGTTTGGCGGCCTCGCGAACCAGTTGGCCGGCATTCAGGTTGTAGTCTTTCACCATGTCATCGCTGAGCATCACGTTGAGCAGCGGTTTGCCTTCGCTGACGGTGCCCAAAACACAAACCAACTGTTCGGGGATGGCTTGACGCACCTTGAACACGAGGTCCTTTGCTGTGGCAGCATCCACGGGCAACACACCTTTCACGACATTGATGCCGTTGATGACCTTGCAGCGGGCCACCAATTCGTCTTTTGTGCGTTCTGTGACCTGTGCGCGGTATCCCTCAATCTGCTTCTTCATGGCTTCGTGCTCATTGAGGTATTTCTCCATGGCACCCTTCAGGTCCTTGGCATTATTGAACAATTCGCGGATACCGCGTATCTGGTCCTCCAGGTGATACATCAAATTCTCGCATTCACGACCAGTCTTGGCTTCCACACGGCGGATACCGGCAGCCACACTGCTCTCAGAAAGGATTTTGAAGAAACCGATGCGGCCTGTGGAACTGGCATGAACACCACCGCAGAGTTCGCAACTCGGACCGAAGCGGACCACGCGCACCTTGTCGCCATATTTCTCGCCGAAGAGAGCGATGGCTCCCATCTCACGGGCTTCTTCGATAGGCATGGCACGGTGCTCGTCGAGGTGGATATCCTCGCGCACCATCTCGTTGACGATACGCTCCACCTGGCGCAACTCCTCATCGGTGACTTTCTGGAAGTGTGAGAAATCGAAACGCAAGCCGTCGGGACTGACCAATGAACCCTTCTGCTCCACATGGTCGCCCAGCACTTGCTTGAGTGCATAGTCCAACAGGTGGGTGGCGGTATGGTTGGCTGCACAGTCGTTGCGCAGGTCGATGTCGACGCAGGCCATGAAATCGGCCTCGGGGTTCTTCGGCATCTGGCGAACGATATGCACGCTCTGGTTGTTCTCACGCTTGGTGTCGATGACCTCCACCGTTTCGTCCTCGCTGACGAGCACACCACGGTCGCCCACCTGACCACCCATCTCACCATAGAAAGGAGTCTGGTCGAGCACTATCTCGTAGAAGGTGTTCTTTTTTTGCATCACCTTGCGGTAGCGCAAAATGTGGCATTCATATTCGGTATAGTCGTAGCCGACAAACTGCTGTTCACCTTGACGGAGTTCCACCCAGTCGCTGCTCTCCACCACTGCGGCATTGCGGGCACGTGCTTTCTGCTTCTGCATCTCCTCGTCAAACTGTTTCTCGTCGACGGAATAGCCGTTCTCGCGGCAGATGAGTTCGGTGAGGTCGAGGGGGAAGCCATAGGTGTCGAACAGACGGAAGGCAGATGTGCCGTCGAGCACAGTCGCACCATGAGCCCGCAACTCGTCCATGGCTCCATTGAGCAGGCTGATACCCTTGTCGAGGGTACGCAGGAAGGCATCCTCCTCCTCTTTCATCACACGGCCGATGAGAGTCTGCTGAGCGAGGAGTTCGGGGTAGGAGGGTCCCATCTCAGCCACCAGAACAGGCAGCAGACGGTAGATGAAAGCCTCTTTTTGGTTGAGGAACGTATAGGCGTAGCGTACGGCGCGGCGCAGAATGCGTCGAATCACGTAACCAGCCTTGGCGTTGCCGGGCAGTTGTCCGTCGGCGATGCTGAAAGCAACGGCTCTCAGATGGTCGGCGATGACACGCATGGCCACGTCGGTGTCCTCGGTGTCGCCATAATGCAGTCCGGAGAGACGTTCTATCTCATGGATGATGGGCTGGAAGATGTCTGTGTCGTAGTTGGAGTGCTTGCCTTGGAGGGCGCGCACCAAGCGCTCGAAGCCCATGCCGGTGTCGATGACGTTCATCGACAGTTTCTCCAGCGAACCGTCAGCGCGGCGGTTGAATTGCATGAAGACGAGGTTCCATATTTCAATCACCTGCGGGTCGTCTTTGTTGACTAAGTCGCGTCCGGCCACACGTGCCTTCTCTTCCTCGCTGCGGGAGTCGAGGTGGATTTCGGAGCAAGGGCCACAGGGACCGGTGTCACCCATTTCCCAGAAGTTGTCGTGCTTGTTGCCGTTGATGATGTGGTCGGCGGGCACATGTTTTGCCCAGAAAGCGGCGGCCTCGTCGTCGCGCTCCAAACCTTCCTCCTTGGAACCCTCGAACACGGTGACATAGAGGTCTTTGGGGTTGAGTTTAAGCACGTCGACCAGGTATTCCCATGCCATGTCGATGGCTTCTTCCTTGAAGTAATCGCCGAAGCTCCAGTTGCCAAGCATCTCAAACATGGTGTGGTGATAGGTGTCGTGACCTACTTCCTCGAGGTCGTTGTGCTTACCGCTTACGCGGAGGCATTTCTGTGAGTCAGCCCTGCGGCGTGGCTCAGGGTCACGTGTACCAAGAATTATGTCTTTCCACTGGTTCATACCGGCATTGGTGAACATCAGTGTGGGGTCATCTTTAACCACCATCGGAGCCGAAGGCACGATGGCATGTCCTTTCGACTCAAAGAATTTTTTAAAGGAGTCGCGGATTTCGTTGGCTGTCATCATTATTTTGTTGTTGTTTTCAAATTTTGAGCGCAAAATTAGATAAAAAAAGCCGAACGGCATAGGATACCGCCGACTTTTTTGAAGGCCAAGTCGATATAGGCCGTCAAATCAGGTCGAGTTGCCGTTTCAGTTCTTGAAGTTCGTCACGCACGCTGATGAGTGTTTCAAGCACCTGTGCCGATTTATCCACACCCTCGCGGTTCTCGTTGAGCATTCGCCGTGCGGCAGAAAGTTTGAAACCACGAACTTTCACCAAGTTGTAGACCACTCCTATGCGTTCGATATCTTTCTGTGTATACTGGCGTACTTTGTTGCCAGTAGTTTGGGGCTTGAGTTGCGGAAACTCCGTCTCCCAATATCGCAGAAGACTCTCGTTGACGCCATATTTGGCGGCCACTTCCTTGATAGAATAATAAATTTTCTTAGTCTTGGGAGTATTCATTTTCAATGCTGTTCTCTTTTGTGGAGGGCAAAGATACTATATTTTTTCTAAAAAACAGCCATAAAACGGGAAAAATCCTTCCAAAACTAATAACCGCTTATTCACTGAAACGCGTTCTCCAATGGCGGAACCTCAAACCTTTGAATCAAAGTCTTTTTAATAGAATCTGGAGGAGATATCCCAGAAAATGTTATCGAATACTTTGTAATATTGTGTGGCGGATTCTTTCATCTCCTCATCTTCCACCAATAAACCGGGGGTGCTGAGTTCGCATTGGACGAGTTTCTCGTTGTTCCAATAATAGCGTTTCTCTTCTACTTTACCTTCGCGCACCTCGCGGTTATAGGCATAGATTAGCGGGTCTTCGCGCATCTCATCAGAACTGTTCATCTCAAACAGAAATTCCTGTCGCTGGCTGTATCCCTTGTATGAAAACTCACGCAGGATGAAGTAAGGTTTGTTGTTGACCTGGAGCGCTCCATCTTCTGCCATGGTATGGTCCTCATAGTAATAAATATGTATCACGTCGGTGAGTTTCTGTCCGGCATAGCCTCCTTCATCGTGAAGTGTGATGTCGATGCATTTGCGCTGGTTCTCTCCTTTGCCATCATTCGCGATGCGTTCCTGAGCGGCAGCATAGGCATCCTTGACGGTTTGCAGTTTCTGTGCCTTGGTCTGGGCCTGGGCTGAGCACAGTACGGTCAGCCATATGAATGCTGTTAATAAAACTCTCATGGTGTTTTCTGATTGATATGTTACTATGGTGCAAATATAGCATTTTTCTATGAAAAGAAACGAAAAAACCGCCCGGAATTATTCCGGACGGTTTTTTTTGATAGGGATGATTAGGTCATCCGACAATTATTTGTTATTGACGAATCCGTATCCGTTGGTGAAACCACCTGTACCCATGGTGTTGGGTGAGAAGGGGAAGAGATAGATAGGAGCCTTCGTGTAATCATACTGGTAGAAGAGATATGTGTAATACTCCTGAGCATTTTTCACGATGTCCTCGCCCCAAGCGGTCTTGGTGTAGCCGTCGGCCTCAAGGGCAGCAATCTCCTCCTCAGTCAGTTTGGTGAACAAACCCTTGATGGCAAGGTTGGTGGCTGTGTTGTCACCATAACTCAAGCCATAGGCTTCCCAGTCGTCGTTCTGGCCGCGCCATGAAGGATAGAGCACGGGGTCGTTCTCCTGTCCGGCAGGACATTGGGCTGTCAGTCTGTGACCATAGGTAGCCTTGGCGTCCACCATCTTGGTCCACACATAGGTAGAGATGGTGTTGCCGTTTTCGAAGGTGTAGTAACCGTTGTTCTGCAGACCCTCAATCATCTTCTGGGTAAGTTCCTTGATTTCGCGAATCTTCTCAGCAATCAGTCCGGTGCGAATCAGTGTGAAACGGCGGTCGCCCTCACCAGCGAACTCGAAGCCGCGCTCATCGATGACTGCCTTGAGTAAAGACCCTTCCTTGGCGATGAAGGCGTCGATATTGCCGTTGCCGCCAAAGGCACGGTCGCGGATCACCTTCAGATAATTCTTGGCTGTGGCATCATCGCCCAAAGCGGCAGCAGCCTCGGCCAGACCCAGATAAATCTCCGACATACGCATGTATGGGGCGTTGATGCCCGAGCGGCGCTGGTTCTTGGTCCAGACGGTAGTCTGTCGGTTCTCGTCAAACTTGTTGCAGGCGATACCTCCACCATTGGCTGTGGAACCGGGAGTGAAAGGAATCAGTTTCTCGTAGCCCTTACCAGTAGAACCGGTTACGGCACATGCTACGTCGCGGCGCATATCCTTCGGGTCGAACACGCCATAGTAGAATGCTGGATTGATACGTCCCTGTGCATAAGCTTTGCAGGGATAGTTGTTGCTACCACCACCGGCAGAAGGACGTCCAAGTGAGTAGGAGCGTGGGTCGTTGCCGGAGGCTCCCTGCTGGAAGGGCTCCTCGTAGATAGACTCGTCGGCATAACCGGCATCATCCCCATGCAGTTGCTGGAAGAAGTACTGGTATGGGTTGCCGAACACACGGCCGTTGGCAGCCGAACGGGGGTCGGAAGTCACGAGCGAAGCCGTGCCGGCATGGTTGATAGCATTCTGGAAAGAGGTCTTTGCAATGTTGTACAAGTCTCTCCAGTCAGAACGTCTGCCATAGGTTGCGTCGTTGTTCTTCTCGCCGATGGTCTCGAAGGTCAGGGCCTCGCCCTTACCGTTTACATAACGGATGTCGCCGCGGCGGGTCTGGTATCCACCAGCCTCAAGAGCCAAACGTCCGATAAGGCCATCCACATAAGTCTGGGAGAAGAAACGCTTGTCCTTGCCGACAGGTTTCATCAGAGGCTCCACACGCTGCAGGTCAGCGATGAGGACATCATAGATAGAGTCGCGTGGTGACAGACCGAGGGCAGCCTCGCCCATGACACTCTGATAAGGCACGTCACCATAGTATTTGATAAGTTCGCGGAATGCTGTGGCTCTCAAAGCCACTGCCTCGCCGTATAGTTGGCTCAGGTCGGTGGGAGTAGCAGCAGCCATCATGTCGGCGAAGCCGGCAGTCTCCTCGATGGCAGAAGTCACGGCGTTAGCCTTTCCGATGACGGAGAACAGCACACTGTAAGGGCTGTTGGGTGCCTCTTTGCCATAGCCTACCGGGTCGTAGTTGGCGGCGGCAGTACCGTTGGTGTAGAAACTCTCGGGAATATGGCGCAGCGGTTGGTTCTCGTATTTCTCAGGGTGGCGCATGATGTCAGAACCAGCCATGTCGAGGGCATAGTAAAGACCATCGCCAAAGATTTGCGAGCTGATAGCCCCATGCCACTCGCTGTATGCACCATCCATGGCAGCACGTGCAGTAGTCATGTTGGAGAACACGAAGTCACCATCGGGCTTAGACTTAGAGCTGGTCTCAAGGAAATCTTCGCATGAAGTCAGTGCAAAGGCGCCAGCAGCAAGGATTGCAAATGATAATATCTTGGTTTTCATTGATTTGTCTCCTATAAATTAGAATGTTACGTTAAGACCGAAAGTGAAGGTGCGCGACTTGGGATATGAGCGGAAGTCATATGCTGGAGTCGGGAATCCTGAGTAGGAGCTGTCGGCAGAAGGACTGACGTTGACGTCTGGGTCAAGACCACTGTATTTCTTCAGACAGAAGAGGTTGCCTGCAGTGACGTAGAGGCGGAGGCGGCTGATGCCGGCCTTCTGTGTCAGAAGTTGTGGCAAGGTATATCCAAGAGTCAGTGTCTGCAGACGCAGGTAGGAGGCGTCCTCGATGAATTCTGAGGTGGTGATACCATACTCCGAGAAGGGGAGTGCATACTTGGCATTGGCATTGAGGGCAGCCAACTGTGCCGGGTCGGTCACAGCAACGAGTTCGCCACTGTTGTCAACATCGAACATTCTCCAACAATCGCTGACAGTGGCCAGACGGCCCTGTCCGAGAGCGGTATCCTTGTTACCCATCATGGAGTGCATCACGTTGGCGTTGTAAACGTCGCCACCCAGCTGATAGGTGAAGTTGGCCGAGAAGTCGAAACTCTTGTAGTTGCCGTTGAAGTTGAAGCCACCGGTCAGTTTGGGTTGTGTGCGGCCGATGATGGTGGCATCGTCGGTAGTGACTGTTCCGCTGTTGTCGGTATCCTCAAACTTAGCCATACCTGGGAAGGCTTTCTGGGTGCTTGGAATATTGTAGTAGGAGCTTCCCACGTAGTTTCCTACGGTACAGTCGGGCACTCCACTCTTCAGGGTCCATACGCCGTCGACCACGTCGAAGTCGTCTACAGTATAGAATCCGATGCTCTTCATACCTTGAATCAGACCAACAGGCTCACCCTCGGTCACGAAGTAGTCGTAGTAAGGGATACGCATGGTGGAACCCCAACCCGTGTGAGCACTGGCAATGGCATTGTCCATCAACTTGTCCACATTGTTTTTGTTGTGGTTGATGGTCATGCCGAAGTTGAGGTTGAAGTCCTTCGACTTGATGATGTCATAGGCCAGAGAGAGTTCGATACCCTTGTTGGAGGTCTGACCGATGTTCTGTCCCTGATAGGAGAAACCAGTACTGGGGTCGCAGGGCACGCGCATCAGAACATCCTTCGTGGTGTTCCAATAAATCTCCAAACTACCGCGTACACGGCGGGCGAAGCCGAAGTCAAGACCGATGTTGCGGGAAACGGTGGTCTCCCATTTCAACTTGTTGTTGCCAAGACAGGAAGATGGCTTGTAGATGGTCACGTTCTGACCGTTGATGACGGCTGTGCCGCTTTCCCAATAGGTCTTGAAGAGGCTCTGGTCGATATTGTCGTTACCCGACAAACCATACGACAGACGAAGTTTGAGGTTGTCGAGCCAGTCGTGCGAGTTCTCGAAGAACGGTTCATCGGAGATGCGCCATGCAGCAGCAGCAGCGGGGAAGTATCCCCATTTGTTGTCCTGGCCAAAGCGGGATGAACCATCGGCACGGAAGGTGAGGGTGAACAAATAGCGCTCGAGCAGGGTGTAGTTGAGACGGCCGAACCAGGATACTCTGTGGTCGGGCTCACCGATAGAACTCTTCACACCGTCGCCGGTGACATTGGGGTCGGAAGAACTCAGGTTGGCGAACACTTCGTCCATGCCCCATTCTGCAGGATATCCAGTGCCGGTGATGTCGGACGACATGCTGGTCTTTGTCGAACGGAGTTCGTTACCTACCATCACGTTGAGTTTGTGGCTGTCGCCCAGTCCCTGTACGTCATAACTCAGAGTGGTGTCCCAACGGGTGTTGTAACCATTGCTGTTGCTCAATCTTGCCAGGTTGTAACTCTGGCCGTTGGTCTTGCCGCCTTGCCATGTTTGCGACTGGCTCCAGTTGCGGCCGAGATAGAGTTCGGATTTGGCTACAAGGCCCTTGAGGATTTTCCAAGTCAAGGCATTGTTGACACCCACACGCTGACGCTGTCTGAGGTTCTCGTAGTCGTTGATGACGGCCAGAGGATTGTACTGAGCCTCGGCATTGGCACTACCCATACCTAAGTCAGAGGGGTCGCCAGTGCCCAATGGATTGTCAATGGGGTTGAAGGTGTAGGCCTGAGTGGCGTAACCATACTGGCTGCCATTAAACTGCATCTCATTGTAGCGGGCATCGATGGTCCACTGCAGGTTCTTGGTGATGTCCTGAGTCAGTTTGAAGTTGGCACTCCAACGGCGGAAACCGGAGTTGATGAGGATACCTTTATCGTTGGTAAAACTCAATCCACCATAATATTTGGTGTGCTCACTACCACCACTGATGCTGGCGTCGTGGTTCCAGGCATGTCCAGTGTGGAGCACATCGTCCATATAGTTATGGGCACTCTGGTTCTTGTACTCATTGATATGGTTGCCGTATTTGCTTCCCAAACCGTAGAATTTAGCCACATTGTCGGCATAGGTGCTGCCTAAGGCCGTGGCATAACTCCACTGGTGGAGTACATGGTCATAAGGATCCATCACGTCGAGATTGGCGGGATTCGTCTTCACCTGGTAGTAAGCATTGTATCTCACGGTCACTTTGCCTTCTTTGGCACCTTTGGTGGTGATGAGGATAACACCGTTGGCACCTGCCGAACCATAGATGGCGGTAGAGGCGGCGTCTTTCAGCACGTCGATGCTCTCGATGTTGTCGGCCGGGATGTCATCGATGCTTGAGACAATCACACCGTCGACCACGAAGAGTGGTTCGTTGGATTGGGTAATCGAACCGCCACCACGTACACGGATGGAGGTGGAGCCACCGGGACGTCCGTCCTGCGAGATGACGTTTACGCCGGGGAGTTGGCCTTGGAGAGCCTCAGCCACGGTGGAGACTGGGTTGGCGGAGAGTTTTTCGCCGGTCACGGATGCTACGGCACCTGTGAGGTCGCGGCGTTTCATGGTGCCGTAACCTACAACGACCACTTCGTCGAGCGATTTGTCGTTGGCCTCAAGTACGATAGCGTAGGCGTTTTGGTTGCCCACCTTGACGGTCTTGGTCTGATAGCCGATGTAACTAATGGTCATCGTGGCTCCAGAACTGACGTTGGTCAGGATGAAATTACCATCGATGTCGGTAATCACACCATTGGCACCTCCGAGAGAAACGGTGGCACCGATCAATGGGTCGCCAGCCACGTCTTTCACGGTTCCTGTGATGGTTTTCTGCGCAAAGGCAAAAAAGCAAAACAGGCTCAAGCATAAAGCCAGAGTGGCTCTTTTGATTGGTTGATACATAAATGTTTGTTTTAGTTATACTTAAGTTGATTAATCAATCACTATAGCTTGTTTCCTCCTTAAAAGTTTGTTTCCTCCTTATCATAAAGTCCCTTGCACAAGATGTCGATACATCTCATGTTAGATTAGGGTATATAGAATAGATGATAATGATGGGTGGTTTTACTATTCCACCTCTATCTGCCGATAACAATCAATCAAATTCGTCCTCAAAAGTACGAATTTTTCTTTCTCCAATTGTCTTGGAGAAATGTAAGTTAATAAAAATTAATATATTTATTTAAATTTTAACCTATGGTAACGTGGACTTATTCCGGTATCCATGAGTTGCTGATGGCGAACACCCGCTCTTTGGTAATGGCTTTTGCTTCTTTTTGAGAGAGTTGGCGGCTCCAGGCGGCCCGCTTTGCACTGTCACCTCCTGCACCCGAGTTGTTGTATTCCTGATAGCGTGCTGTCTTCTCATTCGCCTCATTTCCCCAGTTGTGCCACCCCTCGGCACAAATGTGGGCACCCAGTTCGCAATTCATGAACAGGGTGTGGGCATAGGGGCGCCAGGGTCTTCCCAAATACACTTTGGTCACGCCCTCGTCGGCAATCAGTTTGCAGCGGTTGAAGACATAGCCGTATTGAACATCCTGAGGGATGGAAGCAGCCGTCACATAAGAGTTCGACTTGCTCTTGATGGTGCAGTCCTCGAACCACGCTGTCGAAGGGCCGAAAATGAAGTCGGTAGTGCCTTCGATGTAACAATTATTGAAAAACAGGCGAGTACCGGCCTTTCCTGTGTAAACGGTATCCTGATGTCCCAGGAAGCGGCAGTTGATGAAAGTGAGCCTGTCGCCCTCGGTGTGGAGTGCCACGGCTTGTCCGAGTCGTGCGGAGTTGTTCTCGATAGTGATGTTTTTAAGGGTGATGCCATTGCCCTCGATTTTCAGTGTATAGGTGCGGAAGGTGCCCATCGCTTTCTCTGTGCCGGCCATCTTGATGTTGGCATGGTCGTCGTAAGTGATGATGGTATGATCTCTGTCTTCTCCCACAATCTCGATGTTGTCGAGCCAGGATGGTATGATGAGTTTTTCTTTATACGTGCCCCGTTTGACGAAAATGACTTTCCTGTAGTCCATGAATGCCCTGCACACCTCGATGGCATCGTCAACGTTGCGGAATTCGGCTGTTCCGTCGCGTGCCACGAAAAGCGTGTCGGGGTTGTCGTATTTGTTGGCGGCGGAAACCAGGGTAGCCACGGCCACACCTATTAATAATAAGGTCAGTCGTTTCATGATGGAAAAAGATGTTAGTTGTTCGTTACTGGTAGTTTGCTATTTGATTTGTTTGATTTCCTTGAGGTCCCTGATAGATTTCAGCGATTTGATGATGCGGCTCACATCGTTGCGGTCATAGATTTTGAAGACCATGACTCCGGAGAAGATGCCGTCGTTGGATGATATTTCGAGCCGCTGGATATTGACGTTGAGTTGGCTGGAAATCACACCAGTTACCTCGTTGAGTAAACCGATGCGGTCGATGCCGTTGATTTCGATGGTGGCGAAGAAGAAGGTGTGCCGGTGGGTGTCCCACTTGGCATCGATGATGCGGTTGCCGAAACTTGTCTTGAGTTTGTCGGCTACCTTACATTCCCTCTGGTGAATCTCGATATGGTTTTGGTTGTCAATAAAGCCCAGAATGTCATCGCCGGGGATGGGTCGGCAGCATTTGGGGAAGATGAGTTGTGGAATATTCTCGTCGGTGATGATGAAGGCCTTCTTGCGGTTGAAGGTTTTGGTCACCGTGATGAGCGAGGGGTGAGTGTTGGTGGGTTCAGCCTCTACGGTTTTCTCCTCCTTCTTCTTTTCCTTGCTGGAGAAAGGCAGTTTGAGACGCCATTTCGACTTGCCCGTGTTGCGTTCGAGCAGTGCGTCGATGTCCTTGTCGCCGAGAAGGATGGTTTTATTGCCTATGGCATAGAAGAATCTCTCGGGTTTGGAGATGTCGTGCAGTTCGCAGAGTTGGTTGAGTGCGTTGGTGGTCAATTCCATCTCATGTGCCTCAAGGAACTCTCGGAGGGTGGCTTCACCCGCTTTCTGAACCTCGCGCACGTCGCGTCGCAGGATGGCCTGAATCTTGGCTTTCGCCTTGGCTGTGGTGGCGAAATTCACCCATGAGGGGTCGACATGTTGCGATTTGGATGTCAGGATTTCCACTTGGTCGCCACTCTGCAGTTTGTGGCTCAGCGGCACCAGTTTGTGGTTCACCTTTGCCCCGATGCAGTGGCTTCCCAGGAATGTGTGTATCTGGAAAGCGAAGTCGAGTGCCGTGCATCCTGCCGGCATGGTTCTGATTTCCCCCTTAGGAGTAAAGACAAAGATTTCCGAGGCGAAAAGGTTGAGTTTGATGGTGTCGAGGAAGTCCATCGCATCGGGCTGCGGGTCGTCGAGGATTTCCTTGATGGTATGCAGCCAGTCGTTGAGTTCGCTGTCCTCGCCGATTTCCCCGTCTTTGTATTTCCAGTGAGCGGCAAATCCCTGTTCCGCGATGTCGTTCATCTTTTCGGAGCGGATTTGCACCTCAATCCATTGTCCCTGTTTCGACATGAGGGTGACGTGCAGCGCCTGGTATCCGTTGGCCTTGGGGTGGTTGACCCAGTCGCGCAATCTGTCGGGATGAGATTTGTAGAGTTTGTTGATGGCGACATAGATTTTGAAGCAGTCTTCAATTTCTGTCTCCTTGCTCTCGGGTGTATAGATGATTCTCACGGCCAGGATATCGTAGACCTCCTTGAAGGTGATATGCTTGTTCTGCATTTTCGACCAGATGGAGTAGGGGGATTTCACCCTGGCGATGATATGGTAGTGCATGCCCATCTTGTCGAGGGCCTCGCGGATGGGTTGTGTGAATTTCTCGAAGAGGATGTTTCGTTGTTCCTGGGTGGTGGCGAGTCTGTTTTTTATGCGCTCATACTCCTCCGGATGCTCGTATTTGAAACTGAGGTCCTCCAGTTCATTCTTGATTTTGTTGAGACCGAGGCGGTTGGCCAGCGGGGCGTAGATGTAGAGCGTTTCGCCCGCAATCTTGTACTGCTTGTTGGCTGGTTGACTGCTCAGGGTGCGCATGTTGTGCAGTCGGTCGCAGACCTTGAGCAGGATGACCCGGATGTCGTCGCTCATGGTCAGCAGCAGTTTCTTGAAGTTCTCGGCTTGAGCCGAGGCTTGGTCGCCGAAGATACCACCTGATATTTTGGTCAGTCCGTCGACAATCTGTGCGATTTTCGCGCCGAAAATCGTCTCTATGTCCTCCACGGTATAGTCGGTGTCCTCCACGACGTCGTGGAGTAGGGCAGAGCAGATACTCGTAGAGCCCAGACCCATCTCTTCGGAGGCAATCAGTGCGACGGAGATGGGGTGCATGATATAAGGTTCGCCTGAAAGTCGCCGTACACCTTTGTGTGCCTGGCGTGCGAAATTGAATGCTTTGTTGATGATGTCCACCTTTTTGCGGTGCGGCGATGCCAGATAGCTGTTGATCAGGCGCTGGAAAGCGTCGTTCACCATCTTGTCGTCGGCAGCCTCGCGTTCGGCAATGCTCATGTGGTTGTTCTCATCCATGTCGTTTGGGGTTTTGTGTTGGGTTGTCAGCCACGCCGCCCACGGTGTCCTCTGCCGCTTTGCTTGCTGCTGCGCCCGTACCGTGACGAACTGGAACTGCTCTTGCTGTACCGGCTTGTGGATTTCTGCTGGTCGGAGTTAGACTGTTTATGTGATTTTGTGGCTTTAGGTTTGCTCTCATCCACGGCCACGTAGGAGCGTTTACCCATGTGCAGGTCGTCGTAGGCCATGATGCTGTCGGAGCGTTCGATGAATTTGTTGATGGCGGCCAAAGGCATTCTGATGACCGACGGTTCGGTCAGTCCGTTGACCAGGTCGCGGCGGTATTGCGGATTGAGGTCGCGCAGTGTGGCCATGTCGACATCGCAGAATTTCGAGATGGTAGCCAGGGCCACATTCCTGTTCACCACTACTGTATCGGTGTGTTCGGGCAGGTTGGTGAGCATCGGGCAGATGTTGTGGTCGCAGTAGTAGTTCATCACGTAGTTGGCAGCGATGAACGCAGGCACGTATCCACGTGTCTCAGAGGGAAGGTAGGGGTATATTTTCCAGTAGTCCATGCTTCCCCCGCTTCTGCGGATGGCCTTGTTGACGTTCTCCGGTCCGCAGTTGTATGCAGCGATGGCCAGTGTCCAGTCGCCAAAAATTCGGTAGAGGTCGTGCAGATATTTGGCTGCGGCATAGGAGGAGCGGATGGGGTCGCGGCGGTCGTCGACCAGCGAGTTGACGCGCAGCCCGTATTGTTTTCCCGTGGCGAGCATGAACTGCCACAGACCCGTTGCGCCCACTCTGGATACGGCCTTCGGGTTGAGGGCCGATTCTATCACGGGCAGGTATTTCAGTTCGAGCGGCACATTATATGCCTCCAGCGCCTGTTCGAAAATCGGCATGTAGAAGTTTGACGAGCCGAGCATGACACTTACCGACCGTCTCATGCGGTTGGTATAGCGGTCGATGAACTGTCTCACCACCTGGTTGTAGGGCATCTCAATGGTGGTGGGCATTCTCCGCAGGCGCTCAGCGATGACTTCATCGCTGAAATAGGGGTTCTCACCCGTCGACTGGCAGTCGTCGTCGATAGTGAGGTATTTACTGTTGACGAATATAGCCATGAGGCTATCCATTTCCGACATCATGTCGGTCATGGCTTCAGGCACATCAATGATTTCCTGCACTCCTTCATCATCGGTGAAGACAATCTGATAGTCCTCATTGATTTGAGCCTGCAGTTGGGTGCAGACGAAAGTCAGGAATGCCATGATGACGTGCTTGGTTCTAATCTTCATAAATAATCGTTTTCCTATTTTTTCGTTCATATATTGTCTGTGCGTTGTATTGGTTAATTCTCATGCTGAATCCCTTTGTCGGTGAAAGGCCTTTTCACCTCATCCCGAAAGTAACAGCGTGTTAGAAAGTCAGGCTGCATCTCAGTCCCAGTGTTCCCTGGTGCAGGATGTCTGTTCTGTAGCCCTTGTGGATGAAGGTGGGGGCTATCCGCATGCTCAAATCCTTGTTGATGTCGAAGTCGGAGAGCGAAGCGTCCACATAGGCATCGACCACTGAAAGGGCATATACGCCCACAAGGATGAAGAAACTCATATCCCGGTAACGGCGGTAATAGTCTTTTCGTTTTTTAAACAAGTTCTTGTACCTTTCCCTGTTGCTGTCGTCCACCTGCTGCCCCAGATGCAGGAACTGGTTGTAACTTTCCGTGGTAGGGTCGTTGTCGCAGATGTCGAGGTAACCCTGTGAGTAGTCACGGTACATCATGTTGTTCCAGTTGAGTGCATAGATGCATCCGACAAATCCGCCATAGACGATGGGCAGTTTCCAGTATTTCCGGTTGTATATTTGTCCCATGCCGGGCAGCACCAGCGCCAGCCATGTGGCGCGTTTGGCGTCAGGTCGCCAGGTACTCCAGTCGCGCTTCTGCTTGACGAGGGTATCGGTGACGAATGTGAAGGTGTCGGCCAGCGAGTTGAGTTGCTCAAAGGACATATTGTCGGTCTGCATCGTGATAGTATCGTTGTACAACACCGGTTCTGTCCTGGTGTCGTCGATGTTCTGTGCGCGGCCGTTCGCCGTGCAGGCCATGAGCATCACCCACAGCATGACGAGCCGGGCGACGAGAGTCCTGCTTATGGTGGAAAATGCCCTCACTATCCTCTTAGATTGTCGAGCTGACTCATAATGCGTTCCAAGTGCTCCTCGTCGTCGAATGGTATGCTGATCTTCCCTTTTCCAGAGGGTGAGATGTTCAAGGTAACCTTCGAGGAGAAGAAGGAGGACAACTGCTCACGCAGAATGCCGAACTCCTCGGGCAGACGGCTTTTGGCCGACAGTTTCTTGCCTCCTATGGCGGCGTCCTCGCCGTTTTTCAACTTCTTCACCGTCTCCTCCACCTGACGTACGGAGGCTCCCGTGCGCTGTATCTGCTCAAAGACCTTCAACTGCTGTGAGGGGCTGTCGAGAGAGAGCAGTGCGCGGGCATGTCCCATGTCGATAGTCCGTTTCTGCAGCGCCATCTGCACTTGAGCCGGCAGTTTGAGCAGACGCAGGTAGTTGGCCACAGCCACGCGGCTTTTTCCCACACGCTCCGCCACTTTCTCCTGGGTCATCCCCTCCTGCTCGAGCAGATGGGCATAGGCCAGGGCGATTTCAATGGCGTTGAGGTCCTCGCGCTGGATATTCTCCACCAAGGCCATTTCCAGCACATTCTCATCATTGATGGTGCGGATGTAGGCGGGGATGGTCGACAGTCCGGCCATCTGTGATGCCCTCCATCTGCGCTCGCCGGCGATAATCTGGTAACGTCCGGGCTCGGTCTGCCTCAGTGTGATGGGCTGTACGATGCCTATCTCCCTGATGCTGGCGGCCAGGTCGGCCAGGGAATCGCTGTCGAATTCTCGGCGCGGCTGGTTGGGATTGGCTTCTATTTGGTCAAGGGCTATCTCACTGATTGTGGAACTTCCTTGGGGCATGACGGCATCAGTGGAGATGAGGGCGTCGAGCCCTCTGCCCAGTGCGTTGAATTTCTTTTTTACTGCCATGGGTTATTTGTTTTTGCTGATAATCTCCTTAGCCAGTGCCAGGTAGTTTTTGCTTCCTGTGCTGTCGGCATCGTAGAGTATGGCAGGGAGTCCGTGGCTTGGACTCTCGCTGAGTTTGACGTTGCGCTGGATGACGGTTTTGAACACCAGTTCCTGGAAGTGGCGTTTTACCTCGTCGTAAATCTGGTTGGCGAGTCTCAACCGGCTGTCGTACATGGTGAGCAGGAATCCCTCGATTTCCAGTCGCGTATTGAGTTTGCTTTTGATAATCTTGATGGTGTTGAGCAGTTTCCCTATGCCCTCGAGAGCGAAATACTCGCATTGGACGGGGATGATGACGGAGTCGGCAGCCGTCAATGCGTTCACGGTGATGAGTCCGAGCGAGGGCGAGCAGTCGATGAGGATATAGTCGTATTCCTTTCTGACGCTGTCGAGCAGTTTGCGCACCACTTTTTCCCGGTTGTCGATATTGAGCATCTCTATCTCGGCACCCACCAGGTTGATATGGCTTGGGATGATGTCGAGACCTTCGATGTCGGTGGTATAGATGGCATCGTGGATTTCGCAGTCCCCTGTGAGGCACTCATAGAGAGAGGTCTCAATCGTCGCGATGTTGACACCGAGTCCGCTGGAGGCGTTCGCCTGCGGGTCGGCGTCAATGAGCAGCACCGTCTTTTCAAGAGTAGCCAGAGATGCTGCCAGATTGATGGCGGTAGTTGTTTTGCCTACACCGCCTTTCTGATTGGCTAATGCAATGATTCTTCCCATTTCTGTTCATTTAAAAAGCCCGTAAGGCTTTTGTTGACTGCGGTATCAGGCTAAAAGAAGCCTCTGCCGTGGGGTCATTCGAGTGCAAAGTTACATATTTTATATGAGAATCGTGTATTTTAAACCTTTTTTCGTACTTTTGCACCAAAAGTAACATTTAGCATGTTGTTTACTTTTAGGCTACATGACAGCATAAAAAGTTGTAAGTATGAAACATAGACCACTGATATTGATTTCGAATGATGATGGCTATCAGGCCAAGGGTATCATGAGCCTCGTTGACATGGTGCGGGATTTGGGAGATGTGCTCGTCTGCGCCCCCGAAGGTCCCCGCTCGGGCATGTCGTGCGCTTTTTCGGCAGTAGACTACCTGCGGCTGACACTCAGGCACCGTGAGGAGGGATTGGAGATTTGGTCGTGCAACGGCACGCCGGTCGACTGTACCAAACTTGCGCTCAACCAGTTTTGTGCGGAGCGTCGTCCGGCCATTGTCATCGGGGGTATCAACCATGGCGACAATGCCTCGGTAAACGTGCACTATTCAGGCACCATGGCCGTCGCCATCGAAGGCTGCATGAAATATCTGCCTTCTGTGGCCTTTTCACTCTGCGATTACCGTCAGGATGCCGATTTTGAGCCGATGCGTCAACTGGTGAGGGATGTCACGTCAAAAGTTATCCGCGAGGGGTTGCCTCTGGGAGTCTGTCTGAATATCAACTTCCCCCTTGGCACTCCGAAGGGCATCAAAGTTTGCCGCATGGCTCATGGCACATGGTATGACGAGTGTGTCAAGGAGCATCATCCCCGAGGCTATGATTATTTCTGGATGGTGGGGAAATACCGCAATGATGAGCCTGACGAAGAGGACACCGACAACTGGGCGCTCACACATGGCTATGTGGCCATCACGCCCACCCGTTACGACGTGACCCACTATGAGTTGATGGACGAGATGCGAAGGAGGTTTGTGCCATGAAATATTACCTGATAGTCGGTGAGGCCAGCGGCGACCTGCATGCCTCACATTTGATACGAGAACTGAAAAAAGCCGACAAAGATGCGGATTTTAGATACTTTGGCGGAGACTTGATGCAGGCTGAGGGGGGTACCCTTGTACGCCATTACCGCGACACCGCCTACATGGGGTTCATCACGGTGGTACGCCATCTGCCGTCGATTTTCCGCAATATGTCGATGTGCAAGGCGGATATCCGACAGTGGAAACCAGATGCCGTCATTTTGGTCGACTATCCCGGTTTCAACCTCAGTATTGCGAAATATGTACATACCAATCAGTTGGCCAAGGTTTACTACTACATTTCACCCAAAATATGGGCATGGAAAGAGCATCGTATCCGCAATATCAAGCGGGATGTCGATGAGATGTTCTCCATCCTTCCCTTCGAGGTGGCCTTCTATGAGGGAAAGCATCATTATCCCATCCATTATGTGGGGAATCCCACAGCAGACGAGATTTCGCGTTTCAAACAAGAATACACTGAAACTTTTTTACAATTTTGTGAAAGGAACGGACTCTCCAGTCAGCCCATCATCGCCTTGCTGGCTGGTAGCCGGAAGACCGAGATTAAGGACAATCTGCCCAAGATGATGAAAGCGTTGGCGCATTATCCCGACTATCAGTTCGTGTTGGCCGGGGCTCCCGCCATCGATGATGACTATTATCAGAAGTTTATCGAAGGTAGCCGGGTGCAACTTGTGCATCAGGAAACGTTCCCTTTGCTGTCCCATTCCACGGCGGCACTTGTCACCAGCGGCACCGCCACCCTCGAGACCGCACTCTTCGGTGTTCCACAGGTGGTGTGCTATGTGGCGCCGATGGCGAAGGTCTATGGGGTGCTCAAGCGCCTTTTCGTCAAGGTGAAATATGTATCGCTGGTCAATCTGATAGCCAACCGTGAGGTGGTGCCCGAACTGGTGCTGGATGCCTATACTCCTGAGCGCTTGCTTCGTGAACTGAAGGCTATCCTGCCGGGAGGAGAGCACCGTCAGGCGATGCTGGAGGGTTATCAGGCGATGGTGCAAGCCATAGACAAACCGGATGCCCCGGGCAATGCCGCCCGGCAGATGGTCGACCTTTTGCGCAATGGATAGCATACTTTTTTTATCTACTTATAAAAAAATGTAATGAGGGATTTGGCACTCATTACATTTTTTTGCTATATTTGCAGTGAGTTAAGTTTTTTATTCATTATATTCTATGGACAATTCTCAAGATTATCTGATGCTGGCCTTTAGAGTGCTGGGATCACTTGCATTGCTTATGTTCGGTATGAAAACCATGAGTGATGCGCTCCAGAAAATGGCAGGACCCCAACTGCGCCACGTTTTGGGTGCCATGACTACCAACAGATTCACCGGTATGCTCACAGGTGTGGGTGTGACGGCAGCCGTTCAGTCATCTACGGCCACCACTGTGATGACGGTGTCGTTTGTCAGTGCGGGTCTGCTCACACTTGCCCAGGCCATCTCGGTCATTATGGGTGCCAATATCGGTACTACGCTCACGGCATGGATTATGTCGGCCGGCTTCTCATTCAATATCACCAATTTTGTCTATCCTGTTTTCCTCATAGGTATTGCGCTGATATACAACAAGAAGAGGCGCGTACTCGGCGATTTCCTCTTTGGTATCGCCTTCATGTTCCTCGGGTTGGGCACACTGCGTCAGACGGGTATTGACATGAATTTGGGAGAGAACCAGACCTTGCTCAATTTCTTCTCCAGTTTCTCGCCCGACAGTTTCTTCACCACACTGCTCTTCCTGCTGATTGGTGGGCTGCTCACCATGTGTGTGCAGTCGTCAGCCGCAGTGATGGCCATTACCATGATTCTGTGTTCTTCGGGCGTGTTGCCCATCTATCAGGGTATCGCCCTGGTCATGGGTGAGAACATCGGTACCACCGTCACTTCAAACATTGTTGCCCTGTCGGCGGGAACCCAGGCACGCCGTGCGGCTTTTGCCCATATGTTTTTCAACCTTTTCGGTGTGGCATGGATACTTATCGTCTTCAAACCCTTCATCAATTTCGTCTGTTCGCTTGTGGGCTATGATGTGACTATGACAACCGAAAATGTCGGCAAGGATGTTTTCCTGGCCAATGCCGCCAAACTGAGTTTCGTATTGGCTGCCTTCCATACCTGCTTCAACCTTGTCAACACATTCATCCTCATCTGGTTTATCCCACAGATAGAGAAACTCGTCTGCCGGGTCATCAAGCAGAAACCTGACGAGGTGGAGGAGGATTCCCGTCTCCATTATATCCAGGGTGGTCTGATGAAGACGCCGGAAATCTCAGTGCTTCAGGCACAGAAGGAAATCACCCTTTTCGGCGAACGTATGCAGCGCATGTTCGGCATGGTGATGAAGTTGCTTGTTGAGAAGAATGATGAAGAATTTGAGAAGGCCTTCCAGCGTATCGAGAAATATGAAAACATCTCCGACAACATGGAGATAGAAATCGCCCGATATCTTGAACAGGTGAGTGATGCCCACCTCTCGGATGAGACCAAGGAGAAGATTCGCCGTATGATGCGTCAAATCAGTGAACTCGAGAGTATCGGCGATGCCGGCTACAATCTGGCGAGGGCTATCAACCGCCGGAAGACCTCTGGCAAGGATTTCACCGAGGCCCAATATGGCCGTCTCAATGAAATGATGTAGTTGACGAACACTTCGCTCACCCAGATGAACTTCGTCTTGTCGGGCAGGAAGGAAAGCCTTAATATCGGGCAGACATTGGATATTGAGAAGAATATCAATACCCTTCGTGACAATCTGAAGATGGAGAATATCCAGGCCGTCAACGACCATCTGTATGACTATGCCATCGGAACCATGTTCATAGATATCGTCACAGAATGTGAGAAACTCGGCGACTATGTAGTCAATGTCGTTGAGGCTCGTCTGGCTTGATAGACTTGAAGACATGGAGAGGCGCGATGGGATTTGTAGAGAATCCCACCGCGCTTTTTCTTATTCATCTGTTGAAGTAGTTACAGTTTTTTCCAGGCGTCCTCGATATCTTTGAATTCGATGCCGAGCAGCCGCATGTTGCGGAATAGTTCAGGAAGTTTCTGTTCCATGAATTCTTTCCGACGTGCCGTTGTGATTCTTTCCTTGGCACCCGGCATGACAAAATATCCCAGTCCCCGTTTGTTGTAGATGATTTCGTCGCGTGCAAGTTGGTCGTACGCCTTCATGGCGGTGTTGGTGTTCACCTGCAGCAGTACGGCATACTCACGTACACTGGGGATGCGTGCGTCTTCCAGATAGGTGCCCGAGAGAATCTCGTCGCACAGGCGGTCGGCCATCTGGATGTATATTGCTTTTTCGTTGTTGAATGTCATACGTTGATCCAATTAGAGGTGATGATTTGAAAGCGCTTGAAAATTCTGTAACTGAGCCAGAAATTGAAGAGAGCCACTCCGAAAATGATGGCTGAAAGCACTGAGACCAAGACCTTGGCCATTGTTGGTGTGAAGTTCTTGATTAATTCAAAGAACAGTTCATGGTTGTTGCCCAATCCCCTTCCGATGGTATAGAGTAATGTCACGTTCAAGAAGAGAAGGGCTAAAGTGACGATGGCGAAGGCGCGCTTGCGGAACCACGAACCGGCCAGTATATATATCGAGATTCCCCAAAATGTCAGTGAAAAGCCGAGTAGGTTGGCAGGCCAGTGTGATGGGGTAGAGGTAGGTATTTTTGACCAAAATGCATTCAGCGTAAACATGAGTCCGCTATGCCATCCTTTTCCCAACAGACCGAAGAGCACCATACGTAGGGTGTCGCCTAAGCAGAGCGCCAGAATGATGCAGATGGGCCATACTACCACTGTGTGTAACAGGCATGTCAGATAGCGCTCCTGATTGGTGGCAGGCAGGGTGAGGTATGCGATTCTTTTCTGCTTGTTGTTGAGCGGTTTGAAAATCGTGGTGAATGCAATAAGTCCGGCGATGAGAGCGAGGAACATACCTTGTGCGAAACAGATCCCTGGTAAATTGCTCGACAAAATTGGGTCAGCAGCAGCATTTGCCTTATAAAAGGTGAGGCTGAAGAATGCCTCCCAGAGCATAATGATGATGGTCAGTCCCAACGTCCAGGTCGTCAGTACTCCGCGCCTTTTACTCATATACCAACGGAAGGTACGCCAGAATCTTTTTATATTGAATGATTTCATAATTTGTTGCTTTTTTCAGTTGGATAAAGTTTGTTTATAATCTGTTGATGAATTTACCGATAACGGTCCAATTGCAGAACAGTTTGTAGGCGAGCCATACGTTGAGGATGCTTAGTACGAGCAGCACCAGGGAGCAGGGTAGGGCATAGGTGGAACACAAGGTGTGAAGTGTCTCTTTGGGTACGAAAAAGATGATTACGAACCAACCGACAACTAACAACACCGCGGATATCACCCAATTGTATTTGATGTTGCGGAACAGGTTGCATGACACCAAGAAAAAAGTGTGAATCCATAATCCCAGTGAGAGGAGGAAATAATCCTTGCTGTCATAGGGATTGCCCTGGACGTTAAACTTAGAGTAGACATCAAGTAAGACCGATCGCAAATTATCCCTTCCGAGTATCCATCCCACAACATACTGCAACAGGTCGGCAATGAGAAGGCTGCAAAGAAAAGTAAAAGATATGTATAGTATACCCATTACATAGCGTGTGATGAATTTCTCTAAATTGCTTGCCGGAAGCAAATGAAGTGTGCGGTGTGCTTCAGAATTCTCGCTATACGCCCAGTTGAACTGTAATCCACTCATCAGATATACTCCAAGTATAAGACCTATGCAGGCTCCGTAAGTAGTAACATACGCCTGTTCATTATGAAAGATGTTGGGAACTTGGAAAAAGATGACGCATACGATGAAAGACTGAACGAAATTTTTGGTGTTGAAGGGTTTGTCGTTCACCCAGCACCATCTCGCCAATTTCTTGACCCGTTGGAAATTGAAATTGTTGCTCATGGTGGTCATTTATTTGAGGTTTATTTTGCCTAATGTGACGGCATTGAATAACAGTTCCAGATTGAGAGGTGTCTCATCCATGTCTTCTTTCATGCGTGTAATGACGGCATTGCCTTGAACGGCGGGTTCGCTGTAGAGGACATCGTCGGTCGGTTCGCCGGGAGTGCGGTACTCGAAACTGTACTGACTGCAGATGTCGCTGACGGAGGCATTGAGCAGCAGTTTGCTCCGGCTCAGGATGAGGATGTGGTCGAGCAGTGACTCCACATCGTGCACCTGGTGGGTGGAGATGATAAGAGTCCGGTCCTCGGTCATGTTGTTGGCCACCGCCCTGCGGAACTGCACTTTCGATGGTATGTCGAGGCCGTTGGTCGGCTCGTCCATCATCAGCAGTCGCGTTCCAGCGGCGAGGGCAAAACTCATGAATACCTTTTTCTTCTGGCCCATAGAGAGAGAGTTGAGTTTGAGTGACGTGGGCAATTCGAAGTCATTCAGGCAATTGTTAAGCACCTCGCGACTGAAACGTGGATAAAAAGGTTGGCTAATTCTGACATATTCGTCGAGTGACATGGCAGGCATGTCAAATTCTTCGGGTACGATGAAAATTTCCTCCATGGTTTCCGGGCGGCGTTTGAAACTGTTGATGCCGTCGATTTCCACGACACCTGATTTTGGGCGAAGCAAACCGGAGATGAGGTAGAGCAGTGTGCTCTTTCCGGTGCCGTTTTTACCCAGCAACCCGTATATGTTGTTCTCGCTTAATTGCAGGCTGAAATGATCGAAAATCTGTTCCTTGCTTCCAGCGTAGTTGAAGCTGATGTTTTTAACGTCTATCATAATTGTATGGTTTTTTTATGGTTGATGTTTGGCTGTTGATGTATAAGTTTAGCGGTTGTTTGAGGCGAATAATAAGATTTCATCGGGGTTCAGGATATGGAGATGGCTGACGGAGTGGTATTCTTGACCTTTCTCTCGTGCCAGGTAACTCACTCCAGAGAGTTGTCCGTTGTCATATTGATAGATGACTTTCTCGATGGAGGGTCCCCATGCCAGGTCTTGTTTGTCCCAGTAACTCAAGGTCAGTTCGTAATTGTCGTTCATGTAGGTCGTGCTCAATTTGAGGCTTGGGAGATAAGCCTTTTCGGTGCAGTCCCATTTGTTGACGGTCTTTTCCACGAGCCGACCCTGCTCATCGTATTTGAAATCGTAGGCAAGATATTGGTTGAGGCCTTCGCCTTGCTTCTCATAAACATACAGGGTGTTGACAATGCCGTTTTCGATGTCAGCGTTGTAGTAGTACTTGTTGTCTGAACTCTGAGCAGCGTTCATATACATGCTGAGGATGGTGAAGATGGTGATGATGGTTTCCATAATTTATCTTTTTTTAGTTGTTATTATTTCGAGTGTTGTAGTGTACTACCTTAATAGTACACTGCAAAGGTATGCGGATTTGGCTTTCCCTCCAAATTTTTCAGCAACTTTTTTTCGTAGGAATTCAATATTTAACTTTTGTTTACAATTCAAGGCGGTTTTATTGCCGTTTTACCTTATTATAAATAAATAGTATCGTCTTGGTTTGTCACCTCGCCCCAGGGCAACGCCATGGGATAGATTGATATACATGCTAAAGAAAGGGTAAAAGAAGAGAGATGACGACAGGTTCCAACTACTTTTTGGGGGAAAAGCAACGGGAATTGCGTTCAATGTGTTATATTTGCAAATAAAAAGGGTAAGACTGTGTTTTTCCAAAAAGTGAAAAAGAAACGATTGCTGATATACCTTGTCGTGATGGTGCACAGTGCCATCGCTTTCGGTCAAGGGATGGATGAGAACGACGGGCTGTCAAATGTGACATCCTGCCCCGACGACCACCATCCCCACCAGATAGACTTGGGCATCGGCAAGATGTGGGCCTGCTGCAATGTGGGTGCCACTTCTCCCGAGGAGCCGGGAGGATATTATGCCTGGGGAGAGACCAGTGAGAAGGACAACTACACTTGGGAGAACTATCAGTCGGCCTATCAGGATGAGGACGGTATCTGGCACGGCCCGGATTTTACCGACATTTCAGGCACACAGTATGATGTCGCCCATGTTGCATGGGGAGGCAATTGGCAGATGCCGTCGATAAAAGACATGGAGAATTTGCTGGAACATTGCACCTTTGCCTCGGCCACCCTGAAGGGAGTTGCGGGAATCAAGATTACCGGTCCCAATAGCCAATGTATTTTCCTTCCTTATGCCGGTTATCGTCATGGGAAAGACCTGTTTAGTCTTGACAATATGGGCTATTACTCTTCGTGTATGCCCATTGATGATGAATACAACCAATATTCCTATGGCCTTTTCATCCAGGACGGCAGTCCCTTCATCTGGTATTGGAATAATGGCCGCATCATTGGTCATTCAGTCCGTGCGGTGGTGAAATAAGTTGTTGTTTCTTCACCGCGCATATGAAATGACTTTTGGATGGTTGTTGCTTTCGCTATCGGTAGTCTCATTTGAACTGTGTCACGGCTAAGTTATAAAAAAATTGAGGGGCGGATTTGCTAATTGCTATTAGCAAATCCGCCCCCAAAATGTATCTCCAGACAAGTAGTCGGGATTTTGTAAATTATGGTTCGAAATGAGGGATGGGCTTCAGTTTGAACAGGTTCTTGACATGCTTGTCGTCGATGCGGGCCTTGGCCACAGGGTCATCACACCGTCCGGTGCGTATATACTCGTCGAGCACGGCATAGGAGAAGCCGAGATTGTCCTCGTCGGTCTTCCCGCAGAGGCCGTCGGAAGGTGTTTTCTCCACCAAGTCGATGGGCAGTCCCAATTCCTTTCCTATGGCGATGACCTCGCGCACGGTTAGTCCACCAAGAGGGGAGAAGTCGCCTGCAGCATCACCATAGCGGGTGGAATAGCCTACCCAATCCTCAGAGAGGTTGCATGTGTTGGCCACCCTGCCATTCATCGACTGCGATACGGCATAGAGGGTAGTCATTCTCACACGCGGTGGGAGGTTGATGGTGGTCTGCTCGCTGATATCTGTATCCAAAGTCGCCAGTTGTTCCCTCACGGCCTCCATGAGTGTGCTGCAAGTATCTCCGATATTGACATTGCAGTATCTGATGCCGAGATGGTTGATGAGCCGCATGCTGTCGGAAATGTCTTTCTGCACGCCATTGGGCATGGTCACGCCGATAACGCGGTCGCGTCCCAGTGCCTCGACGCAGAGTCCGGCCACCACACTGCTGTCCTTTCCTCCGGAGATGCCAATGACGGCATTGCATCCGCGACCGTTTTCCTCAAACCAGTCCTGTATCCATTTTACTACTTGTTCTTTTACTTTTTTTGCATCAAACTGTTCCATATTGAATTGTGTTTCCGTTGAACTCCCTTCGGTCTTGCTGTCGGCCTAAAAGAGATTTGTTATATGATAAATGGTCTTATAAATCTTTTGCAAATATAGCATAATCATGGGAAATAAGCAACAAAAACGGTCATTATATCGGCAACAGGTCACTCAATTGTCATTGGAAAAGTAGTTTTGGAGAATAAAAACATCCGATAATTCTTCTCGCAGAAGAATAAAAGAAAACAGTGTGGTGTTTTTTGAGATTTTATCAGTACTTTTGCACTGCAAAGACAGATGTCTGTAGAATTTGAAAGAACTCAAAATATCATTGCAATGAAAGAAAAAATAAGGACCATACTGGAAGATACCCTTCCACTGGTGAATTTTGATTCAGATTTTCTGTATAGTGAGTTGGACTCACTGGGAGTGACCACCATCCTGATGGTTTTGTCGGATGAGTTCGGCATCACACTGGACTCCAGGGACGCCACACCCAAGAATCTGAAGACGCTGGACAGTATCGTAGCGATGGTAGAAGGAAAATTGGCCGCACGATGACACTTGAAGATTATCTCGAACAAGACGCGAGACTATATCCCGACAAGATAGCCGTCATCTGTGGAAACGAGTCGTTCACCTACAGCGAATTATACCAGGAGGTGATGTCGCGTTGCCGTCAACTGACAGAGGCATCGTATCATAAAGGTCAGATTGTCACACTTCGTTCATCCCAATCCGTAGATTTTCTGGTCACCTATTTCGCCCTTCATAAGATAGGGTGTGTCGTGGCGCCACTGGAGAAGAATGTCCCTGAGGATATGTTCCGTCAAATCACTGAGAAGTTGACTCAACATGCTGCTCCTGAAGGTTCTGCGGATATCCTTTATACCACGGGAACCACCGGTATCCCCAAAGGTGTGATTATCAGCCACCGTACCATCGTTGCCGATGCCGAGAACCTGATAGGTGGACTGGGATTCTCTCATGACCTGGCCTTTGTCATCAATGGTCCGTTGAACCATATCGGCAGCCTGTCGAAAGTCTATCCCATCGTTTTGTTGGGTGGCACTCTGATTATCACCGATGGCCTGAAAGACCTCGACGGGTTCTTCAATGCTTTTGACTATCCATACGAGAAATACGCCACCTTCTTGGTTCCGTCGAGTATCAGAATCCTTATACAGTTTAGTGCCGACCGTCTGTCGCGTCTGGCCGACAAGATGGATTTCATTGAGACAGGCGCTGCGGCTATTTCGCAAGATGACATGGAGAGGCTCTGCCAACTGCTGCCCAAGAGCAGACTTTATAATACCTATGCGTCTACGGAGACTGGCATCATCAGCACCTATAATTACAATGACGGCAAGTGTGAGGCAGGATGTCTGGGTCGACCGATGAGGCATTCCCAGATTATCATCACCGAAAAAGGCCTTATCGCCTGCAAGGGTGAGACGTTGATGACAGGTTATCTGGGTGAACCGGAACGTACAGCGGAGATTCTTCGCGATGGTACGATTTATACATCGGACATGGGCGTGATAGACGAGGAGGGGATGCTCCATCTTTCGGGCAGGGAGGACGATGTGATTAATGTCGGCGGTTTCAAAGTGGCGCCAACCGAAGTGGAGGATGCCGCACTCGCTTTCCCGTCGGTGAGAGATTGTATCTGTATTCCCGTCCGTCATCCCATCACGGGCATGGCATTGAAATTGTTGGTTGTTGAGGCTGAGGAGAACACCTTTAACAAAAGGGCGCTGGCTCAGTATCTGAAGACCAAACTGGAACCTTATAAGATTCCGTTGCTTTATGAGACCGTGGACATGATTAAGCGGACGTATAATGGTAAATTGGATAGGAAATTCTATATTTCTTCACAACCACCTAAATCCTCCTTGACCTAAGGAGGATTTTTTTGTCTTCTTTTTTTTCATTTTTAGTGGTGTCTTCTGCCATCTTCTTGTCGTTTTTCTCGTCCTTTCTCAACCGCGCCTACTCGGCGCTCGTTCACTAATGTACCGCTCCCTTAGAAGCGGTCGCGGTGTTCTTATTTTTGTTCGCTTCGCTCACTTTGTCGTGAGGGCGTGGCGGCTTAACTTTGC
>CACXDY010000115.1 GCA_902766505.1 uncultured Prevotellaceae bacterium | reverse complement strand
GCTGTCCAGACCGTGCCACAGCAGATGCCGTTGACATAGACCGTGGCGAGGTCGTACACCTTGCCCAACTCTATCCACGCCGGTCCCCGTCCGCGGTATTTGAAGGTGGTGGTGTAGGAGGCGTGACCGGAATAACAGTTGATTCTCGGGTCATCGCTCTTTTCCCATCCCGTCAGTTGGCTGGTTGTGAGGTCCACGCCTGTTTCCTCGAAGTGGATATGCCAGGGCTCCTTGAGTGCCGCTGCTTCCAGTCCGGAAGGGGTGACTGCCTCATCGCAGGGCTGTTCCACATCGCTCAGCACATAGAGGACGGAACCATAGGGTGCCAGACGGATGGTATCCGTGGCATGCACCTTTTGGCCGTTGATGGGGTCCAACAGATATCGGTAGTGGCGGCGGGCACGGCATACAGGAACGAAAGCCATGTCGTCCGCCGTCTGGTTGCTGAGGAAATAGATGTCTTCCTGGTCGCCATGCCGGTGACAGAAGTCGATGCCGGTGGGCAGCAGGATGTCGCGGGCGATACCGATGCCGCTCAGGTCGGAGGCGGTCCATGGCTGGTCGATGATTCTGGCTCCTTGCCGCCGGAGGGCCTCGATGAGGTCTTTTCCGGTATTCACGTTGCCGGGGTTCATCTTTCTGGCACCGGGCACCACAAGGGCTGCGTAGCGCATTCCGCTGCTGGTGACAATGTCGCCTCCCTCGACACGCATGCCCTCGAGCACGTCATGGTTGAACGAGTCGTATTTGTAGCCGTGCAGGGGATTAATCCAGTCTTCTGCCTTGGTCATGTAGCGGGTGTGGTTGACACCCACCGGACTGGTCTCCATCGGTTGCCCCTCGTTGGCAAGGCGGATGGCTTCACGCTGCAGGATGGAGTCGCCGAACAGGCCGGGCAGCATGTCGGTGAGCCGTTCCGGCAGGATGGAGCGCCGGGGCACCTCATCGCCCGTATAGACCGCTAAGTCGACCACGGGACGTCCTTGCTGCAGGGCTTTTTGACAGTTGGTGATGTATTGGGTGAAGGCGGGCATTTCCCTCCACCAGGTGTTGTCGCGCTGGAAGAAGGTGCCGATGCCGTCAAGGGTCATTCCCGGTCTGCGGTCTGTCCATGGATTGTGGGTGCAGACATGGAAGACGATGCTGTTAATGCCTAAACAGTAGTTGCGGTCGAGCAGTGGCTTGAGCAGGGCAGGAGTCTCGTCCCAGGTGCCCCGCACCTCGGTGAATCCCTCTGCCTGGATGATGTTCTTACCATAGATATGTGCTCCGCTGATGGCATCCAGCATGTCGTTGGGCTTGTCATGGGTGGGTGAGTTGAGCCAGAACTCGCCCATAGGATAGTCGGCATGACGGTAGTGCAGCAGTCCGTCGCTCACCATGGTGGGGGCGACGCATTCTGTCGACAGTTGCACGCCATAGTGCCGTGCGGCTTTTTCCATCTCATCGAAGAAAACCTCGTCGATGAGTTCTGCGATGGTCTGACGGATGTCGCGCAGCACCTGCTCGCTCTTCTCGCTGCTCCCGATGGGCACACCTGCATAGACGGGCAACCACGGCAACAGGTCGTAGCCACGGCGCTTGGCAAACTCGCCTGCGAAAGTCGCGCTCCAGTTCTGCGACCCACATTCCCAACTGTCCACATGCAGGCGGGTGACGACTCCTTGTGGCGCGCGGTCGTGGATGGCATCAAACCAATGGCTGAGTTGCTTGCGGATTGCCTCGCGGGAGAACTTGTCGCACTCCAGACCGCGGCCGCCACCGCCGGTGGCATTGGTGTGCCCGGTTGAGGTGTGCCCCATGCGGAGAATGCGCCATTGCCCACGGGGAACGGATACCTGCCCGTCTGTCATGTCGAGGCGGAGGATGCTTTCTTGTGCGACACAGTCATTGGCATCGATGGCGAAGGGAGCACTCACCCGCCAGACAACGCCGGATTTTCCCTCATAACCGTCGATGACTGGTGTGCCGGATAGTTCTATCTGCGCCACTTTCAAGGTCGGTTTCCATTTGGCGGCATCCATGTCCTCGCTGCCGGGGTCGCTGCCCTCTGGGGTCCAGTGGAACTTGAAATACCGTGCCGTGGTGGCGGGAATGGCATAGGTGGCGTAGGCATCGGTGTTCTGCCACCCTTGCCGCGCGGGTTCGATATTGCGCACATGGCGGTAACCGACTCCGTCTTCCGAGGCATACACCTGCCAGCGGTGGGCTTCATAGTTGTTGCCGCCGGTGATGATGCGGACCTGACGGAGGGTGAAGGGGGTGTCGTAAGTGAAGATGATGTCGCAAGGGTCGTTGCTGCGGAAAGGAAATTCTACCGAGGCTTGGGACTTTCTTTCGTCGGGCTTTTCTGCCAGTGGGATGGCATATACGGCGATGTCCTTATAATATCCTTCTTGAATGGTGGGTTGGGTGAGTGTGACGACTCCTCCCCGGCTGCTGATGACGGTATCGCTCCACACCACGCGCTGCATGGATTCTTCGGGTGTTATCCACGGACCGCCGCCAAGGGCGAAACCATCGGAAAAATGGATGCCCATCTCGAGTCCCAAACTGTCGGCAATGCGGAATGCCGTGTCCATGCGTTTCCACCATTCCGGAGAAAGTTGGCGGGCAGTGCCTTCATATTGGGTGCCGTCGCTCACATCCTTGATGGGCATGAGGTAGCAACCGGCGATGCCCGCATCTTTCATGCCTTGCAGGTCGAGACGGATACCCTCATCGCTCACACAGCCATACATCCAATACCAGAAGGTCCACGGACGGGTGGTGTCGGTGGCTGATGCATGGAGGCTGCATAGGACTGCAAGCAGGAGAAAGAGCGTTTTTTTCATTCCAGGTGGAGGATTTATTCAAACCGTAGTTCTGCAGAATAGACATGCATTCCCGTCGCCCAATATGGTTGGGCTGAGGGGCCGTTGAGGTCGGTGGTGTTCACCTTGTTGCGCACGGCAGGGATGGCCTCCCAAAGCGAGATGCCGGTGGCCGGCAGTTCGTAGAGCAGGTGGTCGCGTCCGTCGCGTGGCTGATAGACTCCGACATAGAGTTTGTCGCCGGTGCGTGGAAGGGTGGGGCGGATGCCGATTTTGCCTTCTGCAGTGTTCAACTGCATCCATCTCACGTGGGAGAAGTAGCCCTTGAACTCTGGATACTCGAACGACTCACCCGGGATGGGGTCGTTGTAGTCTGTCTGCCAATAGCCATACTGAGGGCCTTCCAGCCGGTTCTGCCACACGCGGTAGGGACCGTTGCCCACCCATTGCTTGCCCTTCATCTGGGTCTCGGGATAGTCGAAGGTGACGCCCATCATGTCGACTACACCGTTGAAAAGGCAATAGGCCGTGAAGTGCATGCTGCCATCCTCATGGAATTTCCAGATGACTTGTGTCAGACTGCCGTGGTTGTACTTGGCAGTCAACTGGCCATCCTCGAAACTGAAACCGGCAAAACTGCCTTGGTCGTCATACGTGGTGTATTGTGTCTTTTTCTGAAAAGCCTCCTTGTCATCATGATTGTAGAAACCATCCTGGGAGCGGTCGCTGCGCTTGACGGCGATAAAGCGGGGTCCGTTGCTGAGCGAGATGGTGCGCGAACCGATGCGCACTTTCTGCAGATGGCCGTCTTTTTTGGAGAAGATATAGGTCTTGTCGGCTGAGGTGACGGCCACTTCATCGGCTGTCTCCGTCATGGTGCCCGCTGTGGGAAGTGTGCACATGTCTGTTGCTTTTTTCAGCGGTTGGCTCCAGGTGAACACCTCTTGGCCAAATGGGTCGGTGGCGGTCACTTGCAACACGTCGCCCTCACCTTTGGGTATGTCCACATAACCTTTGTCGCCTGGTTTCAGGTTGGGTGACGGGAGAGTGCCCTGACTGGCAACCTTCACCTCCGACTGTCCGACGGCCGGCATGTTGAGGAATCTGTAGGAGAAACGGCAGTCTTTCAGGTTGGTGAAATCATAGTGGTTGGTGAAAAAGATAGCGTTTTCTCCCCATTCCAGTTGGATGGGACTCCACACCTCCTTGATGGTGTAGTATGACCCCTCTTTCTCATGATGGGGACCAACGATGCCGTCGGAGGCAAAGTTGCCCATGCAGTCGATGAGGCCGTTCATGTCGGTACGCACCACTCCTTGGTCGGCGAGGTCCCAGAGGAAACCACCGGCACAGCGTTGGTTCGACATCATCAGGTCCCAGTAGTCTTTCAGTCCGGCACCGTGTCCGCCGTCATACAATCCATGGAGAAATTCGGTGGGCATAAAAATCTCCTTCTGCCGCATATATTCAGCGGTCTCGCCCCATGAGCGGTAATGCTTGGTCTCAAAACCGTTGCGGTTGGCCCAGGGGTAGAGCACCACACGGTGCTGCGGGTCGTATTCATGGAAAAAAGGTTCGAGTTCGTAGTTGAAACCGCCCTCGTTGCCATTGCTCCAGAAGATGACGGAGGGGTGGTTGACGTCGCGGGTTACCATCTCGCGTACGAGTTGCGAACCCACCACCGTCTCATGTGCCCAGTGCCATCCACTCAACTCATTCTCCACATACAGACCTAAAGAGTCGCAGGCATCTAGAAATTCGGGGTCGGCGGGGTAGTGTGACAGGCGTACGGCATTCATGTTCATGCTTTTGATGAGCCGCACGTCCTCGATATTTTTCTCACGCGATAAGGTCCTGCCGCTCTCGGGACGGAAGGAGTGGCGGTTGACGCCCTTGAAAATCACTTTCTTTCCGTTGATGTAGACGCCGTCGCTCTCACGGTACTCGATGGTGCGGAAACCGAATTTCTGACGTTCCACATGGAGCACTTTCCCTGCTTTGTCGCGCAGAGTCATCACGGCGGTATAGAGATGTGGGGTCTCGGCTGTCCACAGACGGGGACTTTTCACCGTGAAGTCCACCTTGGCGAGGTCGGATGAGAAGGCCGACTGCCCCTTGCCTGCTGTCTTTCCACGGTCGTCAACAATCTCGACGTCAACGGTTCCACCGCCAAAGGCGCGGTTGAGATACACATCGGCACGGAACCGCCCGTCCATCCCGGCATCAATGGCCATGCGCTGGATGTTGAGACAGGGTTTGCTGACCACAAACACAGGGCGGAAGATACCGCCGAAGTTCCAGTAGTCGGCACGCCGCTCAGCCATATTGACCTGACTGTTGGCACTTTCCTTGCTGACCTCCACCTCCAGGCGGTTCTTCTTCGCACCACAGAAGATGCGGTCGGAGACATCATAGGCGAAGCGGTAGAATCCGCCTTGGTGGGGCTCGCCTGCTTTTCGTCCGTTGATGGTGACGCGGGCATCTGTCATCACAGCCTCAAACACCAGGAAAATCTGCCGTCCTTTCCATGAGGCGGGTAATTGAAACTCATATTTATAGTTGCCTTTCTCGTCGGCGATACCCTCTGGGGTGGCTTTGCCATAGAAGCGCATACCGTATTGGTAGGTACCGAATCCCTGCAGTTCCCAGCATGAGGGGACACCGATTTTTGTCCACTTTCCGGCTCGTTGTCCGTCGGTGCACATGAAATCCCATTCCACCATGTCGTCGCAACCTGTTCCACTCAGGTATTGCCGTTGTGTGGTTACATCATCGACTTGTGCTGTCATGGCATGGCAGCACAAGAGGGCCGTCAAAAAAGTGATTGCCTTTTTCATAAATATATTATTTCTTAATATATTATTCCTTATATTATAAGACTCGCCATCCCCTGTTTTGTAATCAGATGCTTGTGTTGTCCTACAAAGGAAGAATGCGGATACTGAGGGTATGGCGTTGCTGCGGAATGGCATATTTCGAGAGCACGCCAGGACCGCAGGAACTGTTGCCGAGTCCCATCACGGCGGCATCGATGTTGAGATAGACGTGTTGCAGGTCTTCCTTCAAATCGCAGTCATGCGTGTTGTTGTATAGATAGTCCACGCTGTAGGGTAGGACGGAGAAGGAGAACGGCTGTCCTGTGGCGATGATACGCCATCCTTTGCCGTGGCTGTCAGTCAGTTCCACGTATGCCACATCATCATGGTTGCCGCTGTCCTGTGGCCGTGGGTAATGCACATACTGTTCACTCACGCTGCTTTGCCACCGCCCGATACTGGCAGCCTCATGCCGGTCGGGATAATTGTCGAGCGGTCCCCTTCCGAAATAGGTGAGGCGGTTGTATTTTTTAGGCAAGATGAAGGTGTTGCCCAAACATGGAAGCGGTGGAAGTTCACCATGGGGAGTGTATACCACGGTCAGGTCGATGCTGCCGTCGGGGTGGAATGCCCATTGGTAGTCGGTGTAGATGCCGCCGGCTACAGTCTTGTAATTCACGCCCATCTCGGCCAGTACCACTTGGTCGGTGGTGGTGATGGTGCATGGCCTGCAGACGGAGTCGCGCAGATGGTCGAGTCCCTGGTTTTTCCAGTCCTTGGCAATCCAGTTGCCGAAGCCTTTGTCATTGTCGGTGGGTGCACGGAAGAAATGGGGTTGTATGCGGTCAAGCCACTCCTTGGCATATTCCAGGAGTGCCTCTTCCTTATACCGCTTTTTGCCGGTCTTTTTCAGCCGGCTGATGGCGTTGGAAGCCCAGTTGGCATCGGTGACAAACTGCTGGTGCACCACCACATGTCCGGCCTCGGCCCACGGAGTGTTGTTCCGCAGGGTGGCGTACACATCCAGGAGTCCGCCATTCTCCGTCTGACGGATGTCGTAGTCGGCTAAATCGCAGGTGGGGTCCATCAGTTGGGCCACAGCCTTGCCGTTTTCCAAACGGAAGCGGACGGGCGAGTAGACCGCCTTCACTTCCTCGTATTTGGGAGTGGGCTGTCGGTCGCTGCTCACTACACCCTTCATACAGAAAGCCTTGAGATTGGGCACATCGCCGAAATCGCCTCCATAGGCCACCATCTGCTTGCCGTCGCGGGTGGTGAAAATCCCCTCGTCGGCCCATTCCCAGATAAATCCGCCCAACATTCGCGGGTGGCTGTAGATTTCGTCCCAGTATTCCTTCATGTTTCCGAGGGCATTGCCCATGGCATGGGCATATTCGCTGGTGAGCACGGGGCGCTGGTCGCTGTTGTCGCGTGCGATGCTCAATAGGCGTTCCCAACGGGCATTTTCCGGACGTTCCATGTCGCTGTCCTTGACCCCGGGGTTGAGGTATTCATCCTGTGTGCGTGGATAGAAGCGGGAGATGACATCCACGAGTGGTGGGTCTCCTTGCTTGCCAAGAGCCTCTGCTCCAGAGCCTTGAGCGCCCTCATAGTGTACGGGTCGGGTGGGGTCGTATTCGTGTGTCCATGCGGCCGTTGTGGCAAAGTTGCTGCCCCATCCTGCCTCATTTCCGAGACTCCACAGGATGACCGACGGGTGATTGCGGTCGCGGACGACAAGCCGCTGCATCCGGTCGAGCCATGCCGCTGCCCACGACGGGTCGCTGGCGAGTTGTCCCCGCAGTCCATGTTCCTCGATGTCGGCCTCGTCCATGACATACAGACCGAGACTGTCGCACAGTTCGTACCAGCGTTCGTCATTGGGGTAATGACAGGTGCGCACGGCATTGATGTTGGCTCGTTTCATGAGGAGGATGTCCTGCAGCATTCGTTCCTCAGTCATCACATGCCCCGTGACGGGGTCCATCTCATGGCGGTTGACGCCTCTCAAACGGATGGGTTGTCCGTTGATGAGCAGTTGCCCGTTGCGGATTTCCACCTGTCGGAAACCTACTTTGGTGGAGACCTGCTCCACCACCTGCCCGCTGGAGTCGTTGAGTTGCAGGGTGAGGGTATAGAGATACGGCTTCTCCGCCGTCCATTTCCTTGGGTTGTCAAGGGTCGTTTCCATCCATCCCCACTTGCTGTACCCGCGCTGGGGTGTACGGTCGTTCATAAAAGCGGCCTTATGGTCAAGGTTGAGCATCTCTACCGCATCGGCCCGCATGTCACCTCCAACCGCCTTGCCTTCAGCATCATAGAGTTGGGCAGTGAGCGTGAATCCCTCGCCACGCTGAAGGCCGGTGACGGCCAGTTCGGGATGAACCACAAGTCTCGCCTGTTGATAAGATTTGTCGAAAAGGGTGCGTATCCCGACATCACGGATGCGGATGCGGGGGGTAGCGAAAAGGGTGATGCTGCGGTGGATGCCCGCAAGCCGCCACATGTCCTGGTCCTCCAGATAACTGCCGTCGGAGTATTTCAGCACCTCAAGGGTGATTTGTTGTTGGCCTTTTTGCAGATAGTCGGTGATGCGCCATTCGGCGGGCTCCATGCTTCCCTGCGAATAACCCACTTGCTGGCCGTTAATCCATAGGTAGAAAGCGCTGCTCACGGCACCGAAACGGATATAGACTTCCATGTCGCGCCAAGCCTCAGGGATGTCGAAAGTGCGTCGGTAGACCGCCGTGGGGTTGCGCTCCTCCCATGCTGTGTAGGTCCGTTTGGGCTCTCCCATCACACGGGGTGGGTCGATGCGGAACGTATATCCACTGCTGCAGTAGATAGGGGTTCCCAACCCGTTCATTTCCCAGTCGCCGGGCACGGGAAAATCCTTCCAGTGTCTGTCGTCGAAAGAGATTTCATGGAAACCTGCGGGTTGTTCATCGGGTGTCTTGGTCCAGTTCATGCGCCACATTCCGTTGAGCGACACTTGGCGGTCGCCTGGCTGTGTGTCATAACCGAAGAAGGCTGTCCTGGCTGGTTCACGACCCTTTTGCAGCACCCCTTGGTCTTCCCAGTCGTGGTGCTGTGCATGGAGAAGGGTACAGTAGGCAACCGTCAGGCAGATAGCGAACAGTTTTTTCATAAGTTCAGTAGTTTGTTTGTGGATGCATAGCGCAATTCAACGTTCAAAGATACACTTTTTTTCTTTAAAAATCTTATCATTTTATGAAATGATGGGGAAAATCAAAAATAATTCATAATTTTGTGTGCTTATTCGATAGACAGCCAACGTCATGGATGAAAGTCAGGCAATACAACGGTTGCTAAGCAGCATAGAGAACCTTGTCGGTTTGAAACCTCAAACCCCTAAGGATTTCGATGCGATATCTCAACAGATTCTTCAGAAGACCCGGAAGCGTGTCAGTTCTTCCACCCTGAAGCGTCTATGGGGATATCGTTCGGATATCACCGTGCCACGGCAGTCCACGCTTGACATCCTGGCGCAGTTCATTGGCTATGGCAACTATCTTTCCTTTTGTGAGGAAAATAATGAAATGGCAGAGGTGGCTTCGGTGGATGAAGATTCAGCAGATAGCCCTGAAGCAGAACTCCCGCCAGAAAAGGCACCTCTCCGAAAACCGCTTTTCTCCTCTCCTTTGTTCTGGCTTTTGTCTGCACTGCTCCTGTTGGTGCTTGCAGGGGTGGCTTTTACGGGATGGAAGAACCGTCAGGAGGCAGAACCTGGCCATTCGTCCTATGTGATTAAAAAAGGTCAGACTTTTGCTACCTATCAGGACTATCTCACGCTTTTTGGCATCCATGCCAAGGACACGCTGTGGGGGCAGCGGTTGCCTCACCATTCCTGCATTTCTGTGTGGGGACCGAGGTATCATCATCATCACTGGCATAACGATGGTGACTCCGCCCTGCTCATGCCTACCATCACCGAGCGGTGGGAACCTGATGATGGCAGTGCCGACAGCACCCTCATCACCATGCGCAACAACGACCACTACTACACCTACCGCGACATGAACGAGTTGCGCATCACCTTCATGTAGGGACTTACCCCGGATGGCGACAGCCTCACATTTTGTGGCGTCTACCGCATGGACTTAGAGCATTCCAACACCCACCACATCACCTGGATGCGCGTGGCAGATGAGATTGACCTCTCCAACCTCAATTATTTGGAGGAATTACGCAACTGAGTCCACTCTCTTTTTTCTATTCCAGATAGTCATCAAAGGAGAATACCTCTGAAGACAGAAAATGCGTCATTTTTGGGTGAAATACTCGTTTGGTGGCGTAAAAACCAGCATTTGCACCAAATGACCCAATGGAATGACCCAAATGGAACGGCGCGCAATGGCCACTTTTTTTGTATTTTTGCAAGGTTATATTTTGTCCTAATGATATTAATTCTTTGATTTATGAAGCAAATCAATCAATTTTTCATCTTGTGTCTTTTCCTGCTTTGGAAGAGCCTGTCTATTTCTGCCACGTCTTATTCCTGGTTGGAGACCGTTGGCGCCTATGAGTTTGAACCATGCACTGTCTCTTCGTCAAACAGTATCACATGGACCATCATGAGTCGTAGTGGTACTCAATTCTTTTTTGATTCCGGTGGTAATAATGGTGGAACCTTGACCGTTTATATCGACAATGTGAAGGACGAGACAATTACTCCAGGGTATTATGGGTATTCCTATAGCCATACTTTCACGGATAATGCTCAACATAGTATAAGATTGACAAGTACAAGAAATTATAGTATCAATTCATGGATACGGCATCCTGAGGCAGGTCAGGAGACTGTCCGTAGTGTCACGCTGACATCAGCGGGTGATTTGGCTTACTATATCACGACATCCGATAAATACTATGTGAAAAAACTGACTGTCAGCGGTCCGATGAATGGGGACGACATGGCCATTGTACGATGGATGGCAAGCAATAAAAGAGGCGTATTGACCACACTTGATTTGAGTCAGGCCGAAATGGTGGCTGGTGGCCAGACTTTAGGAACCTATTATGACTCTTTCTATGAAGACGACAATGACATCAGGATGGAAAATGGAGTGGTGAGTGCTGCCTTGTTCTGGGATTTGGATAACCTGAAGACGCTTTATCTGCCTAATACCGTCACGGAAATCGAAGGACAAGCTGTGGAGTCTTGTGATAATTTGGAGACGGTGTACATTGGAAATCAGACTTCAAGAATAGGATATTATGCGTTCTCTGGTTGTAGTAAACTTGCTACCGTTTATTTCCCCGCATCCATTCAATCTGTTGGAATTTATGCCTTTTCTGGTTGCAATGCTTTGACAAAACCTATCACCGAAGACATTCAGGCTTGGGCAGCCATCAATTTTGAGACAGAGTATGGTTATCGTTATTACTATTCAAATCCCCTCTACTATGCACATAAACTTTATACGAGTTCATCTTATGCGCCTACCTCAATCACACTTAACACTACAAATATCGCTAATGGCGCTTTCGCTTACAATACCCACATCACATCTGTATCCTTTCCAGAAGGGATGACGAAAGTGGGAAACAGTGCGTTTGAAGATTGTACAAGTCTCACAACAGTCATTGCCAACGGTGGTTTGGGAAGTGTTGGAGAAAACGCTTTCAAAGGATGTACGAACATCTCTACGGTGAACATTAAAAACCTGAAGGAATGGTGCGAGAGCTTCTTTACAATTGCTACAATTGGAGAAGAAGTGCTGGCTCCCAACGGGTCTCCTGCTATGTGGGAAGGTTCTGAGGGAGAATATGTCATTACAAAATCTGTACCAACAATCTATTCTAATCCTACTTGTTATTCAAAATCCATCAAGTTGAATGGCACAACCATTTCTTCTCTCATATTGCCTGAGGACGCCGTGAGAATAGGTAGTGGCGCATTTTATAATTGCCAAAACATTCAGTCAGTAATATTCCCGGAAAATGGGAATTTGACTTATGTAGGTGATATGGCTTTCGAAGGGTGTACAGGACTGACAAGATGTGAAGTCCCTAACATGGGTAGTTGGAGTTCCATCAACTTCAATAGTTTTTATTTAGAACATGGTGGTGATGTGACAATTTGGCCTGAAGAGGGTAATCCCGGATATTATCATTTTTCTTCTAAGCCGAAAACATTTTACTCATCGAATCCAGCCACTCTCACGAATGGAATTTATCACGAAGGGGTTGTGCTGACCAATGTGGTCATTCCTGAAGGCCCTCAAAAGATAGGTGACAATGCCTTTGTTGATTTAAGTAATATTACATCTGTCGCTATACCCAACAGCGTGACAAGCATTGCGGGGAGCGCTTTCCAAGGCTGCACCGGCCTTACTACTGTGACTGTTAAATATGCAACACCAATATCAATAACCGTTAATACTTTCCCCAACCAGGCCAATGCTACCCTTTACGTCCCTACAGGTTCCAAAACTGCCTATGAGACAGCAAATGTATGGAAAAACTTCGGGACAATAGTTGAATATACTAACATAAACTTCGCTGATGCCAGTGTCAAGGCTCTCTGCGTGGCCAATTGGGACACCAACCACGACGGTGAGTTGAGCATGGCCGAGGCAGCTGCCGTGACTGACTTGGGTACAGTGTTCAAGGAAAACAACACGATATCCTCTTTCAATGAACTGCAATATTTCACAGGATTGACGAGCATCGGCAATCAGGCTTTCTATAACAGCTGGAATCTGAGCGCCATCACCATTCCTAATAATATTAAAAGTATCGGGGAAAGTGCTTTCTATTACTGTTATAAGTTGACGTCTCTGAATATCCCCAGCAGTGTGACGGATATCGGTCTGGATGCTTTCTCCCGTTGTTTTGGACTTACTTCCATCAACGTGGATTTAGAAAACACTATGTATGATTCCCGTGATAATTGCAATGCCATCATTGAGACAGCCACAAACAAACTGATTAGAGGTTGTGTTAACACTGTTATTCCAGGCGGCATCACAACGATAGGGTCTCGTGCTTTCAATGATTGTAGTTCCTTGACTTCCATCGACATACCCAATAGTGTGACGACCATAGAGTATTTGGCTTTCCAAAATTGCTCAGGCTTGACTTCTGTTGATATACCCTCCAGCGTGACCACCCTCGGAAATGGAGTCTTCGCTTATTGTTCAGGCTTGACCTCTGTCACTATTCCTAATAGTGTGAACAGCATGGATGATGCGGTCTTCTATTATTGCACCAGTCTGACTTCTATGAACGTGGGCTGGGCGGAACCTGTTGCCGCACCACAATACTTCTTCCAGAATGTTCCTTTAGACCAAGCCACACTCTACGTCCCCGTCGGCACAAAAGCTGCTTATGAGGCTGCTGATGTGTGGAAGGACTTCGGCACCATCGAGGAGATGGAAGAGCCTGGTATCTCCCCGGACGACATCTATTTGCTGAAGAACGTGGAGACAGGCAAGTACCTGTATAGGGGCAACGCATGGGGAACTCACGCCGTGCTCGCTGATGTGGGACTGCCGGCACAGTTCAGCAAACAGTTCGATGGTAGCTATACTATCTTCTTCCCTGTGGGTAGTGGTAACCAACAAATGCTTTTCAGGGCAGATGAGGTTAATTTATTTGTGGATTATTATGGAGAAGGCTGTCCCTTCTGGACGTTTACAAATACCGGCAACGGGAACTATCTCATCCAGACACTGACCACCCACGAGACCTACGGACAGGAGGCCATGCCAGACACCTACTTAGGTAACAATCCCACCAAAGAAGCCAACAACGAAGGCGGCACACCCCTTGGTGTTTATAACGACGTGGATGGCAACGTGACCAACACTGAGGGGATGAACATCACCTGGACACTGGAACTCGTTTCAGCACGCTCCGATGCACAAGTTACGCTGCTGCAGGAACTGATTACCATTGCCCAAGGACTTGACATGGACACGAGCGAGGAAGAGACAGTACTCAACAATGAGGAAGCTACATATCTCGAAATGACAGGAACCATTGTCAACCTGCAGAAACATATCAAAGAAAGGGAAGAATATCTCAATAAGGCCAACAAGAAAAAGGAAGACCTGAACAGGCTCATCGCATGCGCCAACGCCGTAGATGTTGATACCAACGATGCTCAGGCGGTGGCAGACAATTCCTCAAACTTGGATGAAATCAACGAAGCCATCAACACACTGCGTGACACCTATATCACCAAGTTGGGTGATGGTGTTGCCACCACCCTGTTGCCTCTCGACGTGACGGGTGCCATTCTCAACCCCTCATTCGTCATCGATGATGCTGATGGCTGGAACTGGAACGATGAGGAAGACGGACCACAGTTCCAGAGTTTCAACAATGCCGAGTTCTTTGAAACCACATTTGACTTCAACCAAGAGCTCACCGGCCTGCCCAACGGCCGTTACCTGCTGAAGGTGAAAGGCTTCCACCGTCCTGGATCCAATGAGGATGTGTTCAATGACTACCTGCAGGGCACCGACAACGCCTGCGCACAGCTCTATGCCAACGACGAGAGTGTGACATTGGTCAACCAGGCCAGCGGCGCACAAGATGAGCAGATAGACGGCTGGTGCGGTACAGAGGTCTCAAGCGACGGCACAACGCGGTATGTGCCCAACACCATGTATGATGCCTATATGTGGTTCAACCAAGGCTACTACGAGAACGAACTGCCTGTCACCGTCACCGACGGCACTTTGACCTTGGGCATCCGTCTCGACGAGAGCGTCGAAGCAGGCTGGGTCATCTTCGACGACTTCCGATTGGAATACCAAGGAGCAGCCAGCCCAGCCATCACCTTCGCCGACGATGCCGTCAAGGCTCTCTGCGTGGCCAATTGGGACACTAACCATGATGGTGAGCTGAGCATGGCCGAGGCTGCCGCTGTGACTAACGTGGGCGAGGTGTTTACAGGTAATACTGAAATAATTTCATTCGACGAGCTTCAATACTTTACAGGATTGACAAGATTCGTGAATAATGCATTCAAGAACTGCTCAAATCTTGCTTCTATTACCATCCCAACAAGTATAACGTCTTTCGGAAGCGCGGTCTTCAGAGGTTGTTTAAATCTGACTTCTATAGATATTCCATCCTCTGTGAAAACCATTGCAACTTATGCTTTCTATGAGTGCACAGGACTGACCTCAATTAATATTCCCAACGATGTGTCTGTCATATCAGGCAGTAGTTTCTATGGTTGTTCCAGCCTTTCTTCTGTCATCATTCCTGACAATGCGAATAGTATAGGAACTTATGCTTTCTATGGTTGCTCATCGCTTACTTCTATCGATATTCCAAGTAGCGTGACAAGTATTGGGGATTGGGCTTTAGCTAAATGTTCAAATCTAAGCGATGTGATAGTGAGATGGGAAGAACCACTGACTGTGTCAGATAAAGTATTCCAAAATGTGAACATTGACCAAGCCACTCTCTACGTTCCCTACGGCACCAAGGCCGCCTACCAGGCTGCTGACGTATGGAAGGATTTCGGTCATATTGTCGAATACACCGATTTGGTGGAAAACGGCAAGATGGAGGAAGAACCATCAGGCGACTGGACCAGTTTCTGGGTGCATGAGTGGCGCACGATGGAAGAACAGTTTGACGGCCCTGCCAACATCGTGGAAGACCCGACAGATGCCAGCAACCACTGTGTGAAGGTCGTGGTGCGCAGCGAGGCAGAGGCAAGGGAGGCCGGAAACATGATAGAAGATGGTGAAGGCAATTGTGCTTCTTGGGACAGCCAGTTCTTCATCCAGTCAAAGGATAAGATTGAGAGTGGCAAGCGTCTTAAACTCACTATGCGCGTGAGAGTAGACAAACCAACGTACATCATATCTGAGGCACAAGACATGCCAGGCGACTACAACACCTGGGAAATGTTCGACGATATCAACGTTACATCTGCATGGCAGAAGATCGAGAGGGAAGTTATCGTCACTCCTGACATGACCCAAGAGTTTAACGGCAAAGAGCTACACACCGTGGCATTCCACCTGAGTATAAATCATGACGGCAACGTCTTCTATTTCGATGACATCAAACTTGAAGTCATGGGTGACTCCAACTCCAAGAAATTGTTGCGTGAACTGATTGCCAACATGGAGGCCATCGGCGGCTATGAACTTGACGACGCCAAGGCTACCGCAGATAACAATGATGCCACTAAGGAAGAATTGGAGGATGCCATCACCCAGCTGCAGCAACAGATTAAAGACCGCTGTGCTAATGCTGAGGTAAGTGACTTGCCAGTGGATGCCACCGGACTGATTACCAACCCGTCGTTCACCTGCAACAACGCTGCATACTGGCAGGGAGACACCCCATGGTTCCAAAGTTATAATAATGCGGAGTTTTTCGAAACCACGTTTAATTTCAACCAGGAACTGACAGACCTGCCTAATGGCCGTTATCTGCTGAAGGTGAAAGGCTTCCACCGCCCAGGTCACTGTGAGGATGTGTTCAATGACTACCAGCAGGGCACCAACAATGCCAGGGCCCAACTCTATGCCAACGATGAGAGCGTGGTGCTCAACAACCATGCCAGCGGTGCCCTCGAAGAAAAAATCGACGGCTGGATCGGTGTTGAAGTGTCGGCAGACGGCACAACCCGGTATGTGCCCGATAATATGCATGATGCTTATGTGTGGTTCAACAACGGCTACTATGAGAACGAACTGCCCGTTACCGTCACCGACGGCACCCTGACCATTGGCATCCGCCTTGACGAAAGTGTAGATGGTGGATGGGTCATCTTCGATGACTTCCGTCTGGAATACCTGGAACCGGTGCAGCAGGATGACACCGACCGGCTCTATGCCGATGTGGAGAAAGTCCTCCTATTCCCGGGTAGCAAGGCAGAACTCAGCCTAAACCTTGACAATGGAGAGGAATATACCTACAACGGCTATCAGTTTGACATACAACTTCCTGAAGGTGTCACACTGGCCAAGAGCGGCAATAAATACCAGTACACCTTGGGCGACCGATATAGCGGAGAAGGCATGATGGTAAACATCAATGCCCGGGGCAACGGAAAATACAGTGTGGTATGCATGTCGATGGACAACATCTGCATCACCGGCACAACGGGCACCCTCCTTACACTGAACTTGCAGGCTTCTGATGACATAACTTACGGCGAATATACAGCGACAATAACCAATATCAACCTCAGCACCGAGGGACTTGTCAACCTGGCACTCAATGACGTAGAGGTACCTGTTTGCGTGAGTGAGTTTGAGATGGGTGATGTCAACCACGACACCGCCATCTCCGTGTCCGACGTGATGGCTATCGTGGATTATATCCTCGGAAGGGCTTCGTCTGATTTTGATGAGGACCTCGCCGATATCAACTACGACGGTATAATAACCGTGACGGATGTGATGGGATTGGTGAATGTCATTCTCTTCAGCAATACCCATCAAGTGCCGGCCAACGCCATCACCACGTTCGAGAACATGACCATGATGCCCACAGCCGATGGCTTTGAATTGAGTACGGAGAACGCTTACACGGCTTGTCAGATGACCGTGGTGCTGCCCGAGGGCGGCAAACTCACAGGTGCCTATGGCCCGTCGGGCAGCAAGGCCATGGTCAATGATCAGGGCGGCGGACGTTTCAATGTGGTCGTCTATTCTCCCGAGGGCCAGCCGTTGTCCAGCGACGGTTCACTCGTCAGACTCCAAATCAGGGGCAATAGCCGCGGAATCAGCATCAGCGACATGCAACTGACGAACAGGCGCCTGGAGACCATCATCCCGGATGAGGCGACGGGTATCACGGAGATGGCTGGCGACAGTTCTGCCGGCGACAGTTACAATCTCCAGGGTATCAAAGTGAAGACACCACAGCGCGGAGTCTATATCCGCAACGGAAAGAAGGAAACTGTGAAATTTCATTAAAATAGTGTCGCTTTCCCATTTTTTGACTATTTTTGTCACGATGATTCAGATGCTGAATCTCTGAGAGAAGAACGATTTTTATTAATTCAGAAACATCTTATATTATGAAACGACTGAGAATCATTTTCATCATGGCTTTTACGGCCATCTTCATTTGCTGCGCCAATACGACAAAAAAGACAGATGGCGGGGCAGAAAACGGCAGCACCCCAACCGATGTGAAAAGTTTCGGTCTGGTGGGCAATGTGAAGGAGGTCTCTGTCACCGTCCTCGACTTGTCTTCGGAAACACAGGAATCTTGGGTGGACAGTACCCAATGTATGAAATTTGATGACAACGGAAGAGTGTTGAAAGACCGTTTCGACCTTCTATACAAATATGATGACAAGGGCAACTTCGTCTATGGCTTGTCGGAAAAGAGCGTGATGCGCCGCGATGAACAGGGCCGCATCGTATACTATGAAAACAGGATGGACGAAGAAGATGATTTGGGCTTTGACCTCAAAATTGAATATGATGACAAAGGCCGGATGGCAAAAACTCAGATTGTAGGATGGGAGTCAACTGTCGATGAATGGTACACTTATACTGACGACCATGTATACCCCGACCAGCAGAAGTTGGAGTCTGAAGACGAGGGCGACCATTACTCAGCGGTAATCACCTATACTTATAAGAAGTTTGACGATAAAGGCAACTGGACGGAGCGTGAGGTCAAGTCGGTGAGTAAGCACACAGTCGATGACGAAGATCAGGGAACTGACGAGTCCAGTCAAATCGAACAGAGAAAAATTCTTTACTATTGACAATATTTGTAGAGGGCGTGCCGAATGCACGCCCTTCTAATTATGTGTCTATCTCTTTAATGTTGGGCAGAAAGCAGGTGACGATGCCCAACAAAGGAAGGAATGCTGTCAGCTGGAACACAAACTGTATGTTCGTGATGTCGGCCAGCCAACCGAAGACGGCAGAACCTATGCCACCCAGACCAAACGACAATCCGAAGAATGCCCCGGAAATCATACCTACCTTGCCGGGAAGAAGTTCGGTGCCATAGACCAGGATGGCCGACATGGCCGACGACATTACCATGCCAACGAGAACGACCAGGATAATCGTCCACGTCAGGTTGCAGTAGGGGAGGAGCAATGCAAAAGGTGACGACCCAAGGATGCTCACCCATATCACATGTTTGCGCCCGTACCTGTCGCCTATCTCACCACCTATCAGCAGTCCGATGGCCGTTGAGAGAAGGAAGGCGAAAAGGACATATTGGGATGCGGAGACGGAAAAGCCAAACTTGTCTATCATGTAGAATGTCAGGTAATTCTGGATGCAGGTCGTGTAGAAGTCCTTGGAGAACATCAGCACAAGGAGTACCAGCAAGGCAACGAAAACCTGTCGCCGTGACAGATGGCTGACATTCTCCAGGTCATATTTTGACTGGCTCCGTCCATAGAGCGCTATCTGCTGCTTATACCATCCGCCGATTTTTCCTAATATCCAGATGGCTGCCAAGGCCAACAAGGCAAACCAACGGATGCTGCCTTGACCATGTGGTACCACAATCAAGGCTACAGCGATAGGTCCGAATGCCCTGCCTACATTGCCGCCAATCTGGAATATCGACTGAGCCATGCCCTTGGCTCCTCCAGAGGCCATCCGAGCCACCTTGGAGGATTCTGGATGAAGCACCGATGAGCCTGCTCCCACGAAGGCTACAGACAACAACACCCATGAGAAACTCTCTGCCTCCGACAGCAGCAACAGGCCTGTCAGCGTAAAGCACATGCCGGCCACCAACAGGTAGGGTCTTGGATGCTTGTCGGAGAAATAACCCACCATCGGCTGTAGCAGCGATGAGGTGATCTGGTTGGTCAGCGTGATGATGCCTATCTGCGTGAAACTCAGTCCCAATGATTCCTTAATCATCGGGAAAATGGAAGGTATGACCGCCTGGAACATGTCGTTCAGCAGATGACCCATACTGACCATTAGAAGGATGGACAGCGATGCCTTATGCCTCAAGTCTCTCATCAGTCTGTGTAGAACTATTTGATGAACTTCACCTTGGAAGCGTCGCGCGGCTTGGCCTCGGGTTGTTCATCAGGATAGCCGATGGCTATGATATAGTTCAGTTTGTAGTCTGACGGGATGTCGAGACTGTCGAGGAAAAACTTGCACTTCTCGTTGGAAAGCAGGAACCTCACAGGACCACCAAGGCAGCAGGTGCCAAGACCTAAAGACTGGGCCGCCAGCATCATGTTCTCGCCAAGAAGACCGGCATCCAGTTCACCACCGCCCTGGGCTGGGGTACATACACAGATGAGGTTGGGCGCGTTGCGGAACATATTCTTGAAATCCTTGTCGCGCTTCACCATCTCGGCATTCTCCTTCTTGTATATCTCCGTCGCATCGGCTATCAGTTGCTGGTCCTCCACCACACGCACAATCCACGGCTGGCGGTTCATGCCGCTGGGGGCATTGATGCCCGCACGGACCACTATCTCCAACTTCTCATGCTCCACTGGCTTGTCGAGATACTTGCGCACGGAGCGACGCGACATGATGTTGTTCAAGACGGGATTGACCTCTATCTCTATTGCTGCCTCCACGTCGCTCATCTTGTCCGTCGGTTCGTAACGCTTGACGACACGGCCGTCGCGGGAGATGAGAAACTTGGTGAAGTTCCACTTGATGTCGGCAGACTTGTCGAAGTTGGCATCGCGCTTGCGCAGCATGTCGTCCATCATCTTCCCACGCTGGTCGGCGGTATCAAAACCGCCAAATCCCTTCTGCGACTTCAGCCAACTATAGAGCGGATGCTCGCCAGGACCGTTCACCTCTATCTTGTCAAACTGAGGAAACTGAATAGCGAAGTTGGCTGTGCAAAACTGGTGTATCTCTTGAATCGTTCCGGGTGCCTGTTGTCCAAACTGGTTGCAGGGGAAGTCGAGAATCTCCAGACCATCCTTCGAGTATTTCTCGTACAAGGCCTCAAGGTCCTTGTATTGAGGGGTGAATCCGCATCGGGTGGCGGTGTTCACAATCAGCAGCACCTTGCCCTTGTAATCGGCGAGCGACACGTCTTTCCCCGCATCGTCTTTCACCTTGAAGTCGTAAATACTTTGCGCTGAAAGGGTAAGCATTCCTATCATTGCCATCAGGCATAAAAACAATCTTTTCATGAATTTCTTATTTTTAGGTTTTTTCTTCTACGCTTTCATTCTTTGCAAGAATCACTATCTGCAAATTTTCTGCAAATATACATTTTTTTTGGAGATTTTGTAGAAAAAAATGAAATAATAAGGCTTTGGACAGGTGAAATAAGAGGGAAAAAACGATGGATATAAAAAAACGGATTCAATTTGTAAAAAAATGATAATCCTAAAATCCGCAGATAATTTTTTAATGGTCAAATTTTGCCGTTGTTTGAGATATGTCTGTTT
>CACXDY010000114.1 GCA_902766505.1 uncultured Prevotellaceae bacterium | reverse complement strand
TCCTCCATAAAAGAAGATGTAAACTAAGATGGTCGGAACGACATAAGAATTTGTTCCGTTCCCTGCGCCATATAAGTATAGCAAGATAACAATAATAGGCACCATGAAACACGGTTTAAAATCGGGCGTTCCTTTTTAAAACATACGACTATGCGAGACCCAAGACAAGTGTGCCGTGACCGCAACATGTATGCCTAACAGGCCTACAAGGGAGCGGAAGCCATGGCAGAAGATATCAGAGCCGACGTGGAGAGGATCCTCACCACGCCAAGTGACAAGACGGTGGTGGCCCAGCTGAAGGAATATTTCAACATTGAGCTATGAAACTACTCCCCATCCCAGGCGCTCCTGGCTACCGTGTGGACTGCGAGAATCAGGTGGCATATAAATTCACTGGCAGAGACCTCAGGAAGCTCAGTGACAGGACAGCCTACAAGGTGGTGTCTGTGGTGGTAGATGGCCAGGCTGTGGTGACCACAGTGTACAGGCTGATGTACTGCGCACAACATGGCATCGACTTGACGAAAATACCGAAGGGTGCCTGCATAGCCATGCGCAACGGCATAGCGACGGTGGTGACACGCCAGGAGGTGCAAGCCAAGCGGTTCATCACCATTCGGACACGGCAAAAGAACATGGAGCAGTGGAAGCGCAACACCGACTTGATAAGCCAATATTACGACGGCAACACCGAGCCGCTGCTGAAGGAACTGCAAGGCATCGAGAAAAAGGTGAAATACTGGTTTATCTCGACTTACGGCCTGAGCGAGGAGCGGGCAGAAATCGTATCTGCCTACGGTGTGAACAAATTCATGGACCGCCTTGCGGATGGTTTCCCCTCTCCCTACATCATGGGGTGTGTCATCAGATACGGAAGAGGGGAGAATAAGAGGATATCCAGGCAGCGGACATATATTGACGACATGAAAGTGATAGAACTATGAAACTATTAAACCCATTTGCTTTCAAATTAGAACGAAGAGAAAAGCGATTTTGTGAAATCGACGCAAAGCCAATCTATCAGAATGGCGAATACAAGACTTACAATTTTTCGAGTGGCACACACAAATGGTTTATAACCTGCCGTGGAAACATTATCATCACGGAGACGACAGCAGTGCCAAAGAAACTGATAGAGGCTTTGGTGAATAATGAGGAGCCTTCAGATAGTGTCACAAAACATCACTATCAACGAACTATGGAACTATGGCCGTATGCTTTGGAATGTGCAAGACAAGTGAATTTTGAGGTAATAGTTTGATGCTATGGTCATAGGCAACGGATTTTTCACAGACTATGAAAGCCAAGCCATTGACGAAATGATTAAGATGGTAAAATGTGACGTGAAATGCTGTGTCTTTCCTTCATCCAAAAATCTGACATACTACATCAGTGAACACGGTGACCTATTCTCCATGCAGAAGGTACAAGGTAAATGCTTGACAAGAGGTCCGAAAAAGCCTGCTTCAGACCATGCTAAAGGCAAACGGAAAGACGGAGGAATAACATACCGTCTAAGCATGGGACACGGCAAAGAAAAATGGATAGCCGCAGAACTGCTTGTTTATTGCACTTTCATTCTTGGAAGATGGGAGCCTGACCTCTGCATCGTTTTCAAGAACGGAAAAGCATCTGACGTAAGACAAGACAATTTGGAAGTACCGCCAAATGAACTACCGCCAGAATGGTCTGAACGGATGGCAGAATACAAGGAAATGTATCAGCAAGACTTCAACCGCATCGTGCAATCCGTAAAATGGTGGTGCAGAATATCAGTCGAAGATGCAAAAGATATCGTATCCAATACATTCATTTGGCTTTGTACCGAAGGCTTCAAAGGTGTTGTCAATCCGGCAATCTGGACATATTGGAGCAGAAAGCGTGGACTTGATTTTATCTATCGGGCAAACAAAATGATGATGGGTGAAATTTATGATGTGGAATTGGAGACAAGAGGCGCAACCGACAACACGCTGGAGATAGACCTTTTCCACATTCAGAAAGGAGAGAAGCGGTCACGTTATCTCCAACTATGGGCACAAGGT
>CACXDY010000113.1 GCA_902766505.1 uncultured Prevotellaceae bacterium | reverse complement strand
CGTGCCTCTGCCCATGTTGCGAGTTGCCACAAATTGGGTCTCATTTTCAAAAATAGGTTCGAGCATGTCTACAGTGACACTGTCTACAATACCATTTGTGATATGCAGATAAAGCTTCTTCACTCCAGAACGTGTGAGGAGTCTGATTGACACCTTGTCTGTAATCCCTCGTTCATAGAGATATTTCCCTATGCAACGTGAGGCATTGCCACACATCATCGCCTCACTACCATCCGCATTGAAGATACGCATGGAATAGTCAGCCTCGGGCAAGGGACTACTTCCGATGAGCACCAATCCGTCGGAGCCTATGCCGGTGTGGCGGTCACTCCATTTGATTGCGGCCTCAGAGGGGCTTTTGACCTCATGGAGCATGGTGTTGACATAGATGTAGTCGTTGCCGGCACCATGCATCTTGGTGAATGGTATCTTTGTCATGTCACTTTAAATAATTATTTACTTTCTCTGCTGTCTGCTTTCCACTTGCCATGGCTCGGACAACAAGACTGGCTCCATTGGCAGCGTCTCCACATATGAAGACATTTTCGGGGTATTGGGGATGCTCGGGCTTGAGAAATCCCATTGCGAGCAACACGAGTTCTGCCTTGATAATTTCCGGCTTGCCCCGTTCGACCATAATGGGACGTCCTCCTTTAGGATTGGGCATCCAGTCTATCTCCTGCACCTTGACTCCCGTCAACTTGCCTTCTTTTCCTATGAACTCAAGGGTGTTGATGTTCCAACGGCGAATACAGCCTTCTTCGTGTGAGGAGGTCGTCTTTAATGTGCGGGGGTAATTTGGCCATGGGTTGGCCGGATCTTCGGGGCCTTCCACTGGTCGCGGCATAATTTCTATCTGGGTAACACTTTTGCATCCTTGACGGTGGGCTGTACCTATGCAGTCCGAACCGGTGTCGCCACCTCCAATAACCAACACGTCTTTGCCCTTTGCTGTGATGCGTTCGTCTTTGGTAAATTGCATTCCTGCCAACACCCTGTTCTGTTGGCTGAGCAGCTCAAGGGCGAAATGGACTCCGTTTAATTCTCTACCTTTGATGCTGAGGTCTCTCGCGGTTGGAGTGCCAGTGGCGAGAATGACGGCATCATATTCTTGTGATAGTATATTAATGGATGAAGATGGAATATCATGGCCATAACGGAACTCTATTCCTTCTTGCTCCAAGAGACGGAGACGACGGTCGATGATTGTTTTGTTGAGTTTGAAATTAGGTATGCCGTAACGAAGTAGACCGCCTGCATTTTCATTCTTTTCGTAAACGACCACTTGATAACCCATCAAGTTGAGGTCATTGGCTGCCGAAAGACCCGCTGGACCAGCACCGACAACAGCAATACTTTTGCCGTTGCGCACTGGATGATGCAAGGCTATATAGCCCTCGCGGAACGCAGCTTCGGTTATGGCAGCTTCATTCTCACGGTTTGTGGTTGGCTCGTGGTTGAAACGGTTCAAAACACATGCCTTCTCACAAAGGGCGGGGCAGATTCTTCCTGTAAATTCTGGGAAAGGATTGGTAGATGAGAGCAGATGGTAGGCTAACTCCCATTCTCCTTTAAACAGGGCGTCATTCCATTCGGGAGCTATATTACCCAACGGGCAGGCCCAGTGGCAGAACGGAACACCGCAATCCATGCAGCGCGAGGCCTGGGCCAATCGTTCACGGGTGTTCAAGGTCTGTTCCACCTCTCCAAAATCGTGGATTCTATCGTGTATAGGACGGTAGCCGGCTTCTTGGCGATGTATCTCTAAAAATGCTTTTGGATTTCCCATAATGAAAAATGTTCTTTGATGATTAATAGTCTCTTTGCATATCGGCTATCTTCTGGCGAAGTTTGTTCATCTGCTCTTCCTGTAATACCCGTTTGTATTCGATTGGGACTACTTGGATGAAGTCTTCTACATAATGATACCAGTCGTCAAGCATGGTACGGGCAAGTTTGGATCCTGTGTAAAGATAATGCTGACGAATGAGTTCATGCAATTCTTTACGGGAGACATTGTCCTCGACAAGGTTGATTTCCACCATGTCCATGTTGCAGAAATAATCGAATGTATGGTGCTTGTCCCAGACGTAAGCAACACCGCCCGACATGCCGGCAGCAAAGTTTCTGCCTGTTTCACCAAGAACGACGACTCGTCCTCCCGTCATGTATTCACAGCAGTGGTCACCGGCGCCTTCCACAACAGCAATGGCACCACTATTGCGTACACAGAAACGTTCACCCACTTTGCCATTGATATATACTTCCCCTGAGGTGGCTCCATAAAGGCCTGTATTACCGGCTATGATATTCTTTTCTGCTTCAAAATTGCTTCGGGTTGGGGGAAGTATGGCTATATGGCCACCAGAAAGCCCCTTGGCAAAATAATCGTTGGCCTCTCCTTCAAGCTTGAAACTGATTCCGTGCGTGAGGAATGCTCCAAACGACTGCCCTGCAGAGCCTTTGAACTTAACGTTGATGGTGTTGTCGGGTAAACCCGGCAAGCCATACTTGCTTGCCACTAATCCCGAGAGCATTGCGCCTACAGCCCGGTCTGTGTTTCGGATGATATAGTCTAAATTGACTTCTTCCTGACAGTTGACAGCCCGCTCCGATGCTGCGATCATCTGCTGGTCCAGTATGGTACCTTGCATACCCAATGGCACCGCTGGTTTTAGAATGTCGCCTGTAAAATGGAGTATGCCTTCTTCCTGATGAATCAATCGGCTGAAATCAAGCACAGAAGTATCGGTTATGATAAGGTCAGTACGTCCGACAATGTCATTCAATGATTTGAATCCCATCTCTGCCAAATATTCCCGCACCTCTTGAGCAAGGAATGTGAAGTAGTTGACCAAGTATTCATAATGTCCGGGAAAATGTTTGCGCAATTCCGGGTCTTGCGTGGCAACACCCATCGGGCAGGTGTTCTTGTTGCATTTGCGCATCATCACACAACCAAGAACTATTAGTGCGGAAGTTCCGAAGCCAAATTCTTCTGCTCCCAGTAATGCCATTAGTACTACATCACGACCTGTCTTGATTTGGCCGTCGACTTGTAGGCGCACTCCACCGCGGAGTCCATTGCGCACAAGTGTCTGTTGGGTCTCTGAAAGTCCTATCTCAGGGGAAATACCCGCAAAACGCATACTGGATGCAGGGCTGGCTCCTGTGCCGCCTTCAGCACCACTGATAACGATGAGGTCGGCCTTTGCTTTGGCAACACCTGCCGCTATAGTTCCCACGCCACTTTCCGCTACAAGTTTTACGCTGACGGCTGCCCGAGGATTAACATTCTTCAGGTCGAAGATGAGTTGTGCCAAATCTTCGATGGAATAGATGTCATGGTGTGGGGGAGGGGAGATAAGAGAGATGCCGGGAATGGAATGACGGGTCTTGGCAATGACTTCATTGACTTTGAAACCAGGCAATTGCCCGCCTTCTCCGGGCTTGGCTCCTTGTGCAACCTTGATTTGAATTTCTTCCGCATTAACCAGGTATTCTGTTGTCACGCCAAATCGGCCACTCGCTACCTGTTTGGTTTTTGAACTGAGACTGATACCATCGTGTTCTGTATGGAAACGCATTGAGTCCTCGCCACCCTCACCTGTGTTTGAACGTGCCCCAAGCTTGTTCATTGCCAGGCAGATGGCCTCATGTGCTTCCTTCGACAAGGCACCAAACGACATGGCACCTGCCACAAAATGTTTCACTATATCTGACACGGGTTCAACCTGGTCGATATTAATGGGGCTTTTCTTCCAACTGAGAAAGTCTCGGATGAAGATGGGACTTTCTTTCTTGTCGACCAAACGCGAGTATTCTTTGTATTTCTCATAGTTGCCTGTGCGTGTGGCCAGTTGCAATGTGGATATGGTTTCTGGATTCCATGCGTGTTTGATGCCATCTTTACGCCAATGAAACTGCCCGAGATTAGGCAATAGTCCGTTTCCACACTGCTGCGCAGCTTGATGCATGGCAATTGCATCAGTGGCAATCTTTTCCAGTCCGATGCCTCCGATAGTGCTGACATTCGTACCAAAGTAAGCCTTCAACAAGCTTTCGCTCAATCCGATACTTTCAAATATTTTGGCTCCCCGGTAGGAACGGATGGTGGAAATACCCATCTTAGCCATGATTTTAAACAGGCCCTTTTTCACTGCCTTGATGTAATTCCTCTCGGCGGTGTTGTAGTCTTCTTGTATTTTGTGGTGTTTTACTAAATCGTCAAGAATGGCAAATGTCATATATGGACAGAGGGCACTGGCCCCATATCCAAGCAAGAGCGCAGCATGCATAGTTTCGCGAATCTCTCCACTTTCTACTATCAGTGCTGTTTGTACACGTTTGCCGACACCGATCAGGTAATGATGGACTGCACTCACCGCCAACAAACAAGGAATGGCTGCATGATTGGCATCAACATCACGATCAGAGAGAATAATGTAATTATATCCTTCATCCACACTCTTTTCCGCCTGGTGACACAGCGCATCGAGTGCTTCACGCAGGAACTCTCCGTTTCTTTCAGGTGTGGAAGGGGTTGCAAAAGTGAATGTTGTTGAGAGTTTTATCGTATTGAATCCTTTATATCTGATGTTGCATAGAATGTCGAGTTGGGTGTTGTTAAGTATCGGATGCGGCAAGCGCACCATCTTGCAATTCGTCTCATTGGGATTCAGGATGCCCGTGCCCACGCGACCAATATACTCCGTCAGACTCATGACCAACTCTTCACGTATCGAGTCAATGGCAGGGTTAGTTACTTGAGCAAATTGCTGACGGAAATAGTTGAAAAATGTCTGGGGCTTGTTGCTCAATACGGCAAGAGGGGTGTCATTGCCCATGGAAGCAGTCGGCTCATGACCATCAATGGCCATGGGGATGATGGTAGAAGATATATCTTCCGCTCCAAAACCAAACATGATTTCTTTCTGCAATAAATCGGGAACTGAATTGTCGATGTGACGACCACTCTTCAGCTTCTCCAGTTGGATACGGTTTGTGTTCAGCCATTGCCGGTAGGGATGTTCGGAGGCCAATTGTTGCTTTATTTCACCATCATAGTATATTTTACCCTCGTGTGTGTCGATGAACAATATCTTGCCTGGCTGCAAGCGTCCTTTCTCAGCTATTTCTGTTGGGTCAAAGTCCATGACACCCACCTCGGATGCAACAATCATTGTGTCATTTTTGGTGATGGTATATCGCGCCGGTCGTAGACCATTCCTGTCGAGCATACCACCAGCAAACCGTCCGTCAGAGAAAAGGAGAGCGGCTGGACCATCCCATGGCTCCATCAGAATGGAGTGGTACTCATAAAATGCCTTCAACTCTTCACTGATGGGGTTTTTGTCGTTGAAAGATTCGGGAACCAACACACTCATGGCATGGGGAAGGGATAATCCCGACATCACAAAAAACTCCAAAACATTGTCAAGTGAGGCGGAATCTGACATTCCGGGTTGCAATATTGGCGAAATAGCTTTTACATCTCCCAAAGCTTCACTTGAAAGAACGCTCTCTCTCGCCTGCATCCAACCGCGGTTACCACGGATGGTGTTAATCTCTCCATTGTGGGCTAACAAGCGGAATGGTTGTGCAAGGCTCCAAGTAGGAAATGTGTTGGTGCTGAATCGCGAATGTACCAACGCCAGACCGCTCGTCAGATATGGATTGGTTAAGTCCGGGAAATATTGGCGGACTTGTATCGAGGACAACATTCCCTTATAGATGATGTTGGAATTGCTCAACGAGCAGATGTAGAAGTCCTTGTGATGAATTCGACGTTCTATCTTTTTCCTTATTATATACAATGTACGGGGAAAAATATCTACCTTGTCATCACTAACTCCTGTAATGAAGACTTGTTTGATTTCGGGTTCTGTGCTCAAAGCTGCCTCTCCAAGACATTCCGAGTGGGTTGGCACACTGCGGAGATGCATAAGTTGTAGACCTTCACGCTCAATTTCCTCAATCATCACGCTTAGAATCTCCTGCTGGGATTGGGCATCTTTCGGAAGAAAAACTAATCCTGTGCCATATTTTCCTTTCTCTGGCACAGGGATTCCCTGCAACAAGATAAACTCATGTGGAATCTGTATCATGATGCCTGCTCCGTCACCGTCTTTTCCGACTTCGGCCCCACGATGCCTCATGTTCTCCAACACATGAAGCGCTTTGTCTACCAAGTCATGGCTCTTGTTGCCATGGATGTTCACTATCATACCCACACCACAAGCATCGTGCTCATATGCTTCTTGATAGAGTCCCTTTTCTTGGTCTTGAAGTTTGCTCTTTGTCATATTATCCTATCCTTTTTCTTTCTTTTTGCCTATTTCGACTGCAAAGATATAGCAAAATGATAGAATTTCAAACATTTTTCTATCGTTTTAAATCTAAAATTTTTATATAACTTACAAATTGCAATTGAAATTAATGTTTTTAATATTAATTTAATACTGTATTGGCGACATACAATATTAATTGTAACATAATGTTCTTTGAATAGAATTTTTAATAGACAAAATGACACGTTTGGACGATTTTTAATTTCAAAATGTATTAACTTTGCACGCGACAATAACAAAACGTTTTCAAATAGGTAAAAAGGTATGATTAAGAAAAGATGGATGATCTTGATGACGGTAATAACAATAATTGCCGTCGCCGGTGTTTTTGTAGGAGAGCCTACATTTGAATGTGATTGGTCTGTCATTTCTCCTGCTGACGTGGGGTGGCTGATTACTGCAACCATTTTTGTGTTGATGATGACTCCTGGTTTGTCTTTTTTTTATGGTGGTATGGTTGGTGCAAAGAATGTCATTTCCACCATGCTGCAGTCTTTTATAGCTATGGGACTGATATCAGTCCTCTGGGTGGTCGTCGGTTTCTCATTGTGTTTTGGCGATGACATTGGCGGTTTGATAGGAAATCCTCTAACATTTCTGATGTTTCAAAATGTGGGTGCTGAGGTGTATACCACACCCGCAGGGAATGTTTTGGGGGGCGCAACAATACCTTTGGCTTTGTTTGCGTTGTTTCAAATGAAGTTTGCCATTATCACACCGTCTTTGATTACAGGTTCTTTTGCAGAACGTGTTCGTTTCTCAGCGTACTTGTTCTTCATGATGTTTTTCTTCTTTTTTATATATTGTCCACTGGCTCATATGACGTGGCATCCTGAAGGACTGTTTTGCCGATGGGGGGTCATCGACTTTGCTGGCGGCATTGTGGTGCATGCCTCATCGGGTGTGGCGGCTTTGGCCGGTGCCATATTCCTCGGCAAACGTAGTGCTGCAAAAAGCGAACCTGCCAACATTCCTTTTGTCCTGCTGGGTGCAGCCATGTTGTGGCTTGGATGGTTCGGATTTAATGCAGGTTCGTCTCTGCATGCTGACGGTCAGGCAATAAAGGCCTTCTTGAATACCAACACAGCATCGGCTACCGCCATGATGACTTGGATTTTCTTTGATTGTCTGCGAGGAAGGAAACCTTCTGCCATGGGGGCCGCTGTAGGTTGTGTTGTAGGACTCGTTGCTATCACGCCTTCAGCTGGCTATGTAACAGTGGGACAAAGCATTTTCATAGCATTTGTCATCACGCTTATCTGCAACATCACAGTTTATTGGCGCTCGCGAAGCAGTATTGACGATGCGCTTGATGTCTTCCCGACTCACGGTACAGGTGGTATTTTTGGAACGGTCTTGACGGGTATTTTCATTCAAGAAGGATTAATCGCAGGCACATGGGATGGTTTTGTGGTGTTCCTTTATCATTTACTGGCTATAGTCATTGTATTCTGTTATACATTTGTCGTCAGTTGGATAGGCTATAAGCTCATCGACACGTTGATTCCCATGCGTGTTTCTGCATTTAGTGAAAAGGTAGGACTCGACTTCTCACAGCACGATGAGCATTATGGGTTGGCACACATAGGTGAAAGGGAGTTGGCTGAATATGAGGAACATATAAAGGAAAAGAGCAAGTAAGTTTATATGGTTATGTAATAGCAAACTTTCAAACAACATATGGAAACAAAGTATATCTTTATCACTGGCGGTGTGGCTTCTTCTTTGGGCAAGGGCATCATCTCAGCATCCCTGGGAAAACTGTTGCAGGCCAGAGGGTATCGCATCACCATTCAGAAGTTTGATCCCTATATCAACATTGACCCTGGGACATTAAATCCTTATGAACATGGTGAATGCTATGTGACAGCAGACGGTATGGAAACCGACCTCGACCTTGGACACTATGAGCGCTTTACAGGTATCGAGACAAGCCGGGATAACAGTGTAACAACAGGGCGAATTTACCTCAGTGTCATCGAACGTGAACGAAGGGGAGACTATTTGGGGAAAACCATCCAGGTGGTGCCGCATATCACTGACGAGATAAAACGTAGAATTCAAGTCAATGCTTCGAAAAAAACGTTGGATTTTGTTATCACAGAGATTGGGGGAACTATTGGGGATATCGAAAGCCAACCTTTCTTGGAGGCTATTCGTCAGTTGCGTTGGGAACTGGGACCTCAAAGGGCGCTGAATGTCCATTTGACCTATGTCCCTTATCTGGCCGCTGCTGGAGAACTAAAAACAAAACCGACGCAAACCAGTGTAAAACAGTTGCAGGGATTGGGTATACAACCAGAAGTGCTGGTGTTGAGAACTGAACACACCTTAAGTGATGACTTGAGAAAGAAGGTGGCTCATTTCTGCAATGTGGATATGGACGCTGTTGTTCAGAGTCAGGACCTGCCAAGCATCTATGAAGTACCCGTTAACATGCAAAAACAAGGACTCGATGCTATTATTTTGAAAAAAATGGGGGTGGAGCTGGGTAAAACTCCTGAACTGGGTCCATGGCGTGATTTCCTGGAACGAAGAAAACGTGCAACCAAGGAGATTGAAGTAGCTCTTGTTGGAAAATATGACCTTCAGGACGCTTACAAGAGTATTATAGAAAGCCTCGCACATGCTGGAACGTACAATGACTACAAAGTGAAGGCTGTTTTTGTGAACAGCGAGGAGATTACACGCGAGAATGTGGCTGGGAAACTTGGGCGTATGGCAGGTGTGGTAATATGTCCGGGATTTGGTAGTCGCGGTATTGAAGGTAAAATTATTGCAGCGGAATATACCCGGACACATGACATTCCCACCTTTGGTATTTGTCTTGGCATGCAGATGATGGTGATTGAGTTTGCCCGCAATGTGCTGAATTTTAAGGATGCTAACAGTACGGAGTTTTCACAGACGACCATACCTCATCCTGTCATAGATATGATGGAAGAACAGAAAAGTATTACGCAGATGGGGGGCACCATGCGGTTGGGGAGCTACGAGTGCAAACTGATGGAGAAGAGCAAGACGTGTAAAGCCTATGGAGGTAACACGTTTATCAAAGAGCGCCACCGCCATCGTTATGAATTCAACAATGCATATCAAGAGGAGTTTGAACATCATGGAATGAAGTGTGTAGGCTTCAATCCCGGAACTCTCCTGGTGGAAATAGTTGAAGTACCCTCACTACGATGGTATATAGGCACACAGTTTCATCCGGAATATTCGTCAACTGTGTTACATCCGCATCCCCTTTTTATGTCTTTTATTAAAGCGTGTATCGATGGAACAGTTGAAGCATGAATGCGGTGTGGCGATGATTCGTCTGCTTAAGCCCATGAGTTATTATGAACAGAAATATGGAACTGAACGTTTTGGGCTGAACAAACTCTATCTGATGATGGAAAAGCAGCACAACCGTGGACAGGAGGGGGCTGGTATTGCCTGCGTAAACATGGATGCAATTCCAGGTGAAGAATATATGTTCCGGGAAAGGGCTGAAGGAGCAGACGCTATCACGGAAGTTTTCAAGCAGGTCAGTCATTCTTTCACAGGACAACTTTTCATGGGACATCTGCGCTATTCTACAACAAACAAGAGGGGGTTGCAATATGTCCATCCTTTCTTACGGCGCAATAACTGGCGGGCGAAAAATCTTTGTCTGTGTGGTAACTTCAACATGACCAACATTGACGAAGTCTTTGAATTCCTAACCCAACATGGTCAGTCCCCAAGAATCCATGGAGATTCTTATATCACTTTGGAACTTATGGGACATCGTCTTGACCGCGAAGTGGAACGTCTGTATGGTGATGCCCGCCTGAAAGGGTTGCAAGGTATTTACATCACACGATATATCGATGATAATGTGCAAATGGAAAATGTCCTTCGTTCCACCATGTCTCATTTCGATGGAGGATATGTGATGTGTGGGTTGACTGGCTCGGGGGAGATGTTTGCCATGCGTGACCCTTGGGGCATCCGCCCGGCATATTATTATATGGATGACGAGGTGGTCGTACTTGCCAGTGAGCGCCCCGTGATTCAGACCACCTTTGATATTCATGCCGAAAGCATTGTTGAACTACAACCTGGCCAGGCTCTCATCGTCTCAAAGAATGGTGTAAGTCATCTTGAACAGATTCTCCCTGCCAAGAGATTTTCTGCATGTTCGTTTGAACGCATCTATATCAGCAGAGGTTCTGACTGTGACATCTATCAGGAACGGAAAAGGTTGGGTGAACAACTGCTGCCAGCCATCATGAAAGCTGTCGGTGGTGACGTATCTCATACCGTCTTCTCATATATCCCAAACACCGCTGAAGTGGCTTTTTACGGGTTGACTGATGGCTTTAGAAGATTGGAACATGATGTGCGCATCGAAAAAGTGGTGTGGAAGGACATCAAACTGCGAACTTTTATTGCAGAGGATAAAGAACGCAATGACCTCGCAGCACACGTCTATGACATTACCTACGGTTCGCTGCAGCCACATGAAGACAATTTGGTGATTATTGACGACTCCATCGTGCGCGGTACAACGTTGAAAGAAAGCATATTTAAAATTCTTGAACGCCTAAATCCTAAACAAATAGTGATGGTGTCCAGCTCACCACAAATCAGATATCCTGATTACTACGGCATCGACATGTCGCGATTGGAAGAGTTATGTGCTTTTCGCGCAGCAATCGCTCTTATCAAAGAACGAGGTATGAGGAAGTTGATGTCGGATACCTACTGGGCTTGTAAGACAAGACCTCAAGCCATGAACCATGTCAGAGCTATTTACGCACCCTTTACTGTAGAGGAAATCAACAACAAAATTGTGGAAATGCTTAGACCCCAAGGCATGCGTACTCCTGTACAACTGGTGTATCAAAGCATTGAAGGCCTGCATGAGGCATGTCCAGACCATCCTGGCGACTGGTATTTCACCGGATACTATCCGACTCCTGGCGGTATCCGTATGGTAAACCAGGCTTATGTGAACTATATTGAAAACGTGGAAAAGATGCAATGATAAGATGATGAAAAAAGCTAAACTGATACTTGATGATGGCACTGAGTTCTGCGGATTGTCGTTTGGGGCAGAGCGGAACATATCAGGAGAGGTGGTGTTCAACACTGCAATGACTGGCTATCCAGAAAGTCTGACTGACCCGAGTTATGCTGGACAGATTTTGACGTTCACCTATCCTTTGATTGGCAATTATGGAGTTCCTTCTTTAGAAGTGGCAAATAATGGGTTGCCACTTACTATGGAAAGTAATCGTATACATGTGGCGGCAATGATTGTGGCTGACTATAGCCATATGTATTCTCATTGGAATGCAAGAGGGTCTTTGGAAATGTGGTTGAAAAAGGAAGGTATACCTGCCTTGACAGGGGTTGACACCCGACGACTGACCAAGTTGCTTCGTGAGCACGGCGTGATGAAGGGAAAAATCCACATTGAAGGGGTTGAGCAACCTGATAATAACGACATTGACTATGGCAGCATTAATTGGGTAGAACGGGTAAGTTGCAAAAAGTTGATGACCTATAAGCCTTTCGTCAGCAAACGATATCGTGTCGTACTCGTGGATTGTGGGGTGAAAGCCAACATCATCCGTTGTCTGCTCAGAAGGGGTATAGAGGTGGTCAGAGTTCCGTGGGATTATGATTTTAGCACACTTGATTTCGACGGGCTGTTTCTGGCAAATGGTCCTGGAGACCCCAATCAGTGTCAATGTACGGTAGAGCATATCAAGACATTCCTAAATGATGAACAAGTGAAACCATGTATGGGTATCTGCCTGGGCAACCAATTGCTGGCTAAGGCTGCTGGTGCAAAAACCTATAAATTGAAATACGGACACCGAAGCCATAACCAACCGGTTCGGAGGGTCGGAACCAACCAATGTTTCATCACTTCGCAGAACCATGGTTACGCTGTTGACACAAAAACGCTTCCTGAAGACTGGGAACCTCTCTTCGTAAATATGAACGATGGTTCGAACGAAGGCATTCGACATATTTCTAAACCATGGATGTCGGCTCAGTTTCATCCTGAAGCTTGTTCTGGTCCTGTGGATACGGAGTTTTTGTTTGATGAATTTTTGACTCTTTTAGACGAAAACAAGAAGAATCCACAGAAAGACTTGTTTGTGCGAAATTCAGACAATCTAACAACTTGCAAGTCAACCAACTCAAAAGTCAAAAAAGTTCTCTTACTGGGTAGTGGTGCCCTAAAAATCGGACAAGCTGGCGAATTCGATTATTCTGGGTCACAAGCTTTGAAAGCCTTACGGGAAGAAGGTATTAAGACGGTGCTCGTCAATCCGAACATTGCTACGGTACAGACCTCAAAGGGGGTGGCCGATACTGTTTATTTTCAACCCGTGAAATCTGATTTTGTTGAACGCATCATAGAAAAAGAACGGCCAGATGGTATCTTGTTGGCATTCGGAGGGCAAACTGCGCTTAATTGTGGTGTAGAATTACATCAAAAAGGTATACTTGACAAGTATGGGGTACAGGTATTAGGAACACCTGTCCAAGCTATTATCGATACAGAGGACCGTGACTTATTCGTGAAACGTCTTGACGAAATAGGAGTGAAAACCATCAAAAGTCAAGCTTGCTATTCTATAGAAGAAGTAAGAAACGCTGCTTCTGAATTGGGATACCCTGTTATTCTTCGTGCTGCTTATGCTTTGGGTGGTTTGGGGTCAGGTTTTTGTGATAATGAAAAAGAACTTGAGACGCAAGCCGAAGAAGCGTTCTCCTTCTCTCCACAAGTCTTGGTGGAGAAATCACTGAGAGGTTGGAAAGAAATTGAATATGAGGTGGTACGAGACCGCTTTGACAACTGCATCACTGTCTGTAATATGGAGAACATTGATCCGCTGGGAATACATACTGGCGAGAGTATAGTGGTCGCACCAAGCCAAACTCTCTCAAATGCTGAGTATCACAAACTGCGTGCATTGGCCATAAAAATCATACGCCATATAGGAATTGTCGGCGAATGCAATGTACAGTATGCTCTCGATCCTCATTCTGAAGACTATCGTGTCATTGAGGTGAATGCCCGATTATCACGTTCCTCAGCATTGGCCTCGAAGGCCACAGGCTATCCTCTGGCTTTCGTGGCAGCCAAACTTGGATTGGGGTATGGGCTCTTTGAACTGAAGAATTCTGTTACCAAAACGACTTCAGCCTTCTTTGAGCCTGCGCTCGACTATGTGGTATGCAAAATTCCGCGTTGGGATCTCTCAAAGTTCCATGGCGTGAATCATCAGCTTGGTTCTTCGATGAAGAGTGTGGGAGAAGTGATGTCTGTAGGGCGTACTTTTGAGGAAGCCATTCAAAAGGGATTGCGTATGATAGGGCAGGGCATGCATGGCTTTGTGGAAAACAAAGTGCTGCGTGTGGATGACATCTGCGATGCACTGAGGCACGCGACAGACAATCGCATCTTCGTCATCGCGAAAGCCATGCAGATGGGATTTTCCATAAACCAGATACACCTGTTGACGAAAATTGACCGTTGGTTCCTCTGGAAACTGAAACATGTCGTCGACATTGACATCCGCCTGAAAGATTTTTCGCAAATCTCCGAGTTTGTTGAGTTCATGGACTACACCGAACTGTTGGAGTTCCTCGAGTCACCTGAGTTCTTGAACCTGTTGTATGTGGCCAAAGCCAAGGGATTCTCT
>CACXDY010000112.1 GCA_902766505.1 uncultured Prevotellaceae bacterium | reverse complement strand
CACCACCACCAGCACACGGCGGTTGACCATCAGGTCGACATCTGCCCTGAGGATATTGATGACTTGGATGGTCCGCTCTACTTTCACTCCTTTGGGCACATAGACCATCAGACCGTCTTGGGCAAGCATGGTGTTGAGGGCTGTCACAGCATCCTCGTTGGGGTCGGCTATCTTTGCATAATGGTCGGCGACCAGTTGCGGGTGCTTCTCTGCCACCCGGCGCAGTGAGTCGATGATGACTCCCTCGGGCAGATGGCTTTTGGGCAGCGATTTGTCGTGGAATATGTCGTTGACGATGAAATAGAGTTGGGTGCTGAGATTGGGCACGTCGCACCGGAAAGCCTGATAGGGGTCGACAGGGATATCCAGACGGTTGAGATTGAGACCATAGTCGGGCTCAAAGATTTTCTGGAGGTCTGTATACCGGTAGCGCTCCACTTTTCTGGAAGGCAGACCGTGGGATTTGAGTGCTTCGGCAGCCTGGTCGCGGACAGCATTGAGCACACCGGCCGAGTGGCTGCAAATCATCTCCCGGCATTCCTCATAGAGGCTGATGTATTGCTGTTCGCTATTCATGGGTGGTGGATTTTATCCAGTCGTATCCTTTCTCCTCGATTTCTTTGGCCAGTTCTGGTCCGGCCGTTTTCACGATACGGCCTTGATAGAGCACGTGCACTTTGTCGGGGCGTATCATGTCGAGAAGGCGCTCGTAATGGGTAATCACGATAGTGGAGTTTTCGCCTGTCTGCATCTGGTTGACTCCTTTGGCCACGATACGCATGGCATCGACGTCGAGTCCGGAGTCTGTTTCGTCGAGAATGGCGAGTTTGGGCTCCAACATGGCCATCTGGAAAATCTCGTTACGTTTCTTCTCGCCGCCACTGAAGCCCTCGTTCACCGAGCGGTGGGCGAGTTTGTTGTCCAGTTCCACTATTTTCTGGCGCTCACGCATGAGTTTGAGGAATTGCGAGGCATTGAGCGGCTCCAGTCCCTGATACTCCCGCTTGGCATTGATGGCGGCACGCATGAAGTTGGTCATGGAGACCCCGGGTATCTCGACAGGATACTGGAAGGAGAGGAACAGTCCCTCGCGGGCCCTGTCCTCGGGCTTCATCGCGAGCAGGTCTTTGCCGTTGAACCATGCCTCGCCCTGGGTTACCTCGTAGAGGGGATTTCCTGTGAGAACAGCCGAGAGTGTGGACTTTCCCGAACCGTTGGGGCCCATGATGGCGTGGGTCTCGCCTTTTTTTATCTCAAGGTCAATGCCTTTTAGTATCTCTTTGCCGTCAATAGAGGCATGAAGATTCTTGATGATAAGCATAATCAATAGGGTCTTTAATATGTTTGGGCTATCCTACAGTTCCTTCCAAGGACACCGCCAGCAGTTTCTGGGCTTCGGCAGCAAACTCCATGGGCAGTTTCTGAAGGACTTCCTTGGCATAACCGTTGACGATGAGTCCTACGGCCTCCTCAACGGGGATTCCCCGCTGATTGCAGTAGAATAGTTGGTCTTCGCTGATTTTGGAGGTGGTTGCCTCATGTTCCACGATGGCAGTATCATTGTGGATGTCCATGTAGGGGAAGGTGTGTGCCCCGCATTCGCTGCCCAGAAGCAGTGAGTCGCAACTTGAGTAGTTGCGTGCACCGTCGGCATTGGCGGTGGCGCGGACCAGTCCCCGGTAGGAGTTTTGTGAATGACCTGCCGAGATGCCTTTCGAGATGATGGTCGACTTGGTGTTCTTGCCTATATGAATCATTTTGGTGCCCGTGTCGGCTTCCTGATAATGATTGGTCACCGCCACACTGTAGAATTCTGCTGCGGAGCGGTCGCCCCTCAGGATGCACGAGGGATATTTCCAGGTGATGGCACTGCCTGTTTCGACTTGTGTCCATGAGAGTTTTGAGTCGACACCCCTCAAGTCTCCGCGTTTGGTCACCAGATTGAGTACGCCGCCACGGCCGTTCTCATCGCCTGGATACCAGTTCTGCACGGTGGAATATTTCACTTCTGCGTGATCCTTGACGATGATTTCCACTATGGCGGCATGCAGTTGGTTCTCATCACGCATGGGGGCTGTGCATCCCTCGAGATAACTGACGTAAGAGTCGTCGTCGGCTATGATGAGGGTGCGCTCAAACTGTCCCGTATTCCGGGCATTGATGCGGAAATAACTGCTCAGTTCCATGGGACATCTCACTCCCTTGGGGATATAGACGAACGACCCGTCGCTGAACACCGCACTGTTGAGCGCAGCAAAGAAATTGTCGCGGTAGGGCACTACCGAACCCAGATATTCCCTGACCAGGTCGGGATGCTGCTTGACGGCATCGCCTATGGAACAGAATATGATGCCTTTCTCGGCCAGTTTCTCCTTGAAAGTGGTTTTCACGGATACAGAATCCATGATGGCATCCACGGCAGTGCCGTTGAGTGCCAACCGCTCCTCAAGGGGAATACCCAATTTGTCGAAGGTCTTTTCCACCTCTGGGTCTATCTGCACGTTCTTGGGCTTCTTGGCCATCGGGTCGGCATAATAGGAGATGGCTTGATAGTCGATGTCGGGCAGATGGACATGCCCCCAACGGGGCTCTTTGAGTGTGGTCCAGTATCTGAATGCTTTCAGACGGAACTCCAATAACCAGTCGGGCTCACCTTTTTTCTGTGAGATGAGCCTGACTACCTCCTCATTAATACCTTTCTCAATGATTTCGGTATGAACGTCGGTGGTGAAGCCGAATTCATATTTCTGCTCCGCCACCTGACGTACAAATTCGTTGTTGGGACGCTCCTTGTTGCTGTTGTCCATGACTTACAGTTTCTGCTCCACTTCAATCTCCATGAAGGTCTCGATGATGTCGCCTGCCTGGATGTCATTGAAGTTGACAAGAGAGATACCGCATTCCAAGCCGGTTGCCACTTCCTTGGCATCATCCTTGTAACGCTTCAGTGCGCTGATGCCGGCAGTGTGGATGACGATACCGTCGCGTACCACACGGGCCTTGTCCTTGTTGTGCACTTTGCCGTCGATGACGAGACCACCGGCAACAGTTCCCACCTTGGAGATTTTGAACACTTGCTTGACCTCGATTTCGGCGGTCACCACCTCTTTCTTCACCTTGTCAAGCATACCCTGCATGGTGGAGCGGACTTCATCGATGGCATCGTAGATGATGGAGTAGGTGTTGATGCTCACTCTCTCGCGCTCGGCAAGTTTGCGTGCATCGGCCGACGGACGCACCTGGAAGCCCACGATGATGGCATCGGAGGCACTGGCGAGCATGACGTCGTTTTCGGAAATCTGTCCCACGGCCTTGTTGATGACACTTACCTGTACCTTCTCGGTCGACAACTTGATGAAAGAGTCGGAAAGGGCCTCGATAGAACCGTCGGTGTCGCCCTTGACGATAATCTTCAGTTCGTGGAACTCACCCAGTGCGATGCGGTGAGAGATATCATCAAGACCAAGTGTCTTGATGGTGCGCAGATCCTGCTCACGCTGCAATTGCAGACGCTTGTTGGCAATGTCGCGGGCATCCTGCTCGGTAGGCATCACATGGAACGAATCGCCGGCTGTGGGCGCTCCGTTGAGACCGAGGACAATGCAGGGCTCCGACGGTCCGGCACTCTGGATGCGCTGGTTGCGCTCATTGAACATGGCCTTGATGCGGCCGTAACTGGTACCGGCCACCATGATGTCGCCCACTTTGAGCGTACCGTTGGAGACAAGCACTGTGGAGACATAGCCACGGCCCTTGTCGAGCGACGACTCGATGATGGAACCTGTGGCCCTGCGGTTGGGGTTGGCCTTGAGATCAAGCATTTCTGCCTCGAGAAGCACTTTCTCCAAAAGGTCATCCACACCGATACCTTTCTTCGCAGAGATTTCCTGGCACTGGTATTTGCCACCCCAGTCCTCCACAAGAAGGTTCATGTTGGCGAGGTCCTCGCGTATCTTGTCGGCGTTGGCTCCCGGTTTGTCTATTTTGTTGATGGCGAACACCATCGGTACATTGGCTGCCTGTGCGTGTGCGATGGCCTCTTTGGTGGTGGGCATCACAGAGTCGTCGGCAGCGATGATGATGATGGCGATATCGGTCACCTGGGCACCACGGGCACGCATGGCCGTGAAGGCTTCATGACCCGGGGTGTCGAGGAATGTAATCTGACGTCCGTCGGCCAATTTCACATTGTAGGCACCGATGTGCT
>CACXDY010000111.1 GCA_902766505.1 uncultured Prevotellaceae bacterium | reverse complement strand
GATATCGACTTGTTCATCATCAGTCCCACTTTCTCCTCGGGAGTGAGCAGGGAAATCAGGTTTTCCACGCGTTCAGCAAAGGAGAGAGAGGGGTCTTGGAAGGGATAACTCGTGTTTGAACCTGGACCCTGGCTGACATTGGCTGTCACGGAAAGTGCACCAAGCGTTTGCCCGTTGCCGTCTATCAGTTCCACACTGCGGTTGCTCTTGCCGGCGGCGTTGTTGGGCGTGAAGGCCACCAGCACCTCGGCTTTGGCACCGGGCTCGATGGTCTCCGAGGGATACAGCGCCTCTATGCAGTCACAACTCGAAAGGGTGCGGTCGATGCGCACTGCGCCTTTCGACGTGTTGGTGAGGGTAAACGTGTGACATACCGCTCCCTTGCTGGCTTCGATGTTGCCGAAATCCCATGTGTAGGAATCAAAGGTGACAGGACTTGTTCTTTCCTTGGCTGCCAAGGATAAGCAGGCACAGACTGTGCAGACAATCAAAAACGAGATTCTTTTCATTTCTTATTTAGTTTCAATAAAAGTTTTTCCAGTGCATGCCGACGTTCTGCCCATGTCTTGTATTTGTCGGCGCGGAGGGTGTGTACCTTAAACTCCGGGGCATCGCCTTTCGGCATGTTCTTCATCCATTCCAGTGTGCTGGTGGTGATGATGCAGGGTGGGGTCTTGCCTTCTGAGACCAGTTTGTCGGCGATGGCATCCGCACCACCCACCTTGAACCAACTCTCCATGGTGTCATCCTTGCCGGGAATCAGTTGGATGAACGATGGCATGACACGGTTGGTGGGGAAGGGCGACATCTCGGGCATGGGCGACATATACCATGCCTCGCCGGAGTTCAGGTCGTAGCCGGTGCGGCCGTGCTCGATGTTGCCCATCTTGGCAAAACTATAAGTGGCGCCGGGATTGGAGGCAATGCTGTATTTGAAACCCCGGTCGGGCGACAGATACATATTGTAGGCATCGGCCACCTGGGTGCCGTCCACGATAAAGCAGTATTTGAAGGTCTCCATGACATTGTCGGTGAGTGTGACACTCCAGATGCCGTCTGCGTCTTTCTGCATGGCTATCGGCTGCGGAAGCAACTCACTCTCCAACAGGACTTGCTGGGCATCGGGAGCCTTGCAACGGAAGATGATGCTGTTGTCAGAATACTCAGGCGAGATGATGGGGCGGGGGAACAGCCTTGCCATCACGCCCGGGGTGAACTGTTGCTCCTGGCCTGTGGCTTCCTTGGCGGGCTCGCCTTTGCGCATGGCCAGTTCCGAAGCCTCTTCGTTGAAGAGCAGACGCAACGTCTTGTCAAGGAAGTACTTGGCGTTCATCCATGTATGACCGTATTTGTCGTTGGTGTATTCTTTCACCGAGCGGATGCCTTTCTTGTCGAGGAAGGCCATGTAGTCGCGGGCATTGCCGTAGAGGAAGTCGTCTGTGCCTACACCCAACCAGAACAAATGGAGCCGGGCATTGGTGGAACCGGCATCGTCATATACTTTGGGGATGTCGGTGGAGGTGAACGAACTGTAACTGCAGAGATAGGAGAACTTGTCGATATGACTCAGACCATTGAACAATGCCTGGTTGCCTCCGCGGGAGAAACCGCCGATGGCACGGTGGTCGCGGTTGTTGATGGTGCGGTAGTTCTTCTCTATGTAGGGCATGAGGTCGTTGATGAGGTCATTGCTGAACACATCTCCGCCAAACTGTGTCTGGGGCATTCCGCCTGCTGCAGGTACGGTGGGCAGCAGTTTGTAGGGATTGCCGTAGGGCAGCACGATAATCATCTCGCGGGCGGCATGTTCGGCCAGCAGGTTGTCCATGATATAATTCACACGTCCCACCTTGAAATACACTTCCTCGGTGTCTGTGGTGCCGCTGATAAGATAGAACACGGGATAGCGCTTGTCGCGGTTCATCATATAGGTTGGCGGCAGATAGACGATGGCGTTGTTGGTGGCTCCGAGGCTCTTGGAATAGTAGTGCACATACTCTATCCTGCCATGGGGCACCTTGCGGATGTCGTGGGCGAGGGAACCGTTGCGGCTTGGTATTTCCAACAGGCTGTTCTTGAAACCTTCATTGGGGAAATACTGGTCGCACTGTGGGTCCATGATACTCACACCATCCACCACGAAACAATAGGGATACATGTCGGGGGCGGCGGGACCCAGCGTAACACTCCAGATACCCGTCTGAGCGTCTTTTTTCATCGCCTGACGGCCTGCAAACTGCACGTCTACCTGTACTTCACGGGCTTTGTCGTTCTTGTACTGGAAGGTGACGGTACCGTCGTCATTGCAAATCACTGATTGGGGAGTTGTACCGGGTTGTGCCCATGCGGCAGCACCCAAAGCCAGAGTTAAGGTCAGAACTTTGGCTCTTTTTCGTAAAGAAAAAATCGATGTTTTCATGTCGGAAGATAATTTGTTAGTCGGTTGATGTCGGTTATGGAATGATGTTCTCCATTAGATTAATACGCAAATGTAATGAATTCAATTCATACTGAAAAGATTTCACATCTAATTTTTACTCTGTATCCACGAATTGTTACATGATGAAAAATCCATGTAACGAATGAAAATGCTGTTTGAACACTGTTAGGGAGCATTTTTTTTGTTTAATTCACATTTTTCAACTATATTTGCCCCCAATTACACAATCTATCAAACTATGAGAAAATTTTTGCTAACGGGTCTTCTGGCCACCATCTTAAATTGCTTTATGACAGCACAGACAGCACCACAATTGAGGACAGATAACATTGACGAGGTTCTCGCAGCCATGACCCTCGAGGAAAAAGCCACTTTACTCGTGGGAGGAGCCAACAATTTCTTCAGTAGCGATGCCGTCGTGGGCGGCGAGGCTAAATTGGTGCCGGGGGCTGCCGGAACAACAGCCGAAATTCCCCGCCTGGGCATCCCTGCCACCGTCCTGACCGATGGTCCTGCAGGCGTGCGCATCAACCCCACCCGTGAGGGTACCAGCCAGACGTTCTAT